>NZ_JACCSO010000257.1 GCF_013812955.1 Nannocystis sp.
GTGCTGACCCGGCGCGCGCTCAAGAGCGTCGACGAGGCCGAGGGCCGCGGCCCCGCCGACACCCTCGTGGTGCTCGCCATCGCCAGCGAGGCCGCCGGCGAGCGCAGCACCGCGAAGATCCTCGCCACCCGCGCGAACGCCGAGAAGGCCCTGCCCGAGGCGGCCAAGGCGGCGCTCGCCGCGATCCTCGGCGCCAAGTGAGCCTGTCCTTGAGGACAGCTCAGTTCTCGTCGGCGACCGCCAGCGTATCGAGCACCAGATCGAAGCCGGCCGCCGCCCGGGCCCGGCCCCCATCGGGCACCATCGTGAACACCAGCACCGTGGCCCCGGCCAGCTGCGCCGCGTGCAGCTCGAGCGCGCTGGCCACCTCCTCACCCGGCATCGCCACCCGCATCGACGCCCGGCGAGCCGCACGCTCCGCCCCGAGCCACCAGCGCTCGAAGGCCGTCACCGCGCCGGCCTCGACCTCCGCGACGCCGCCACCGCGTGCGGTGAAGTCGGCGATCAGCGTGCGCATCGTCAGCGCGAGGTGCTCGTCGAGGTCGATCGGCAGCGCCGGCCGAAACACCTGGATCAGCGTCATCGCGTCCCCGCGGCTCTCGAGCACGAGCGTGCGCAGCTCAACCTCGCCGGACTCGCCAATCTCCTCATGTAGCTGCCAGTTGCCCGGATAATCGAACGACACCCCGCCCGCCGCAAACTGCAGCGGCGCCTCGACCTCGGCCCGCGGCTCGCCGAACCAGGCCTGCACGCGCTCACAGCCAGGGCTCCCGAGCCCGAGCGCCACGCACAGCAGACCGCGGGCCCGAAGCGACACCGCTGGACCCTATCGGCAAGCCTCGCCGCCGACAACCGGCGCGCCGCCATGCACCCCGTCCCAGTGCCCCTGCCGCCCCACGCCTGCCCGCCCATGCCCACACGGCCACATTCGGGCCCGGCGCCGCCAGCGGAAACGAGCGGCCCAGGCCACGAAGCGGCCGTGCGGGGCCGATCTACGCCACCTGGCGAAGCGCTGGCCCTCACCGGCTCGGCGTTGCTATGGTGCCGGCCGCATGCCAAGCCGCTCGCCCCTCGCCCCCCTCACCGTTTCGCTCGCCCTCCTGCTCACCGCCTGTGGTGGTGATGCGAAGAAGACGGACGCGAAGGCCGACGTGAAGGTCGACGTGAAGGCCGCGACGCCGCCGGAGGACGTCAAGCACGACCCCGGCACCAGCCTCGACAAGGCCGTGACCGCGATCGACCTCGCCGGCCCGGTCCCGCCCGAGGCCAGCGCCGTGTTCTTCGCCGTCGATGGCGCGCTGATCCCCCTCGCCTGTTACCTCGCCGACAAGAAGAAGCTCGCGGGCGGCAAGGACTGCCTCAAGGTCGTCAAGCAGGGCGACGAGGTCTACCTCAAGTCGAACAGCGCCGAGAACCTCGACAAGATCGGCGCGCCGAAGGCCGCCCTCTGCGAGGTCGGTGGCGGCGGAACCCCGACCAGCCTCTCGGTCCCCGCGGTCGACGCCGGCGCGCCCTTCGACTACGCCGTCGCCCCGAAGTCGCTCGCCCGCCAGGTCGTGCTGATGCCCGAGGACAGCTGGGGCGAGAAGAAGCCGAACCTCGCCGCCGAGGACCTCGCCGCGCTGACCCTGCTCGCCAAGGTCGAGGGCGAACTGTCGACCCGCCAGCTCGCCAGCCAGGACCTCGACGGCGACGGGGCCGCGGACAAGATCGCCTCCATCTACCAGGTCAACCCCAAGGACAGCGAGCGCTTCAGCTTCAGCGGCGTGTTCGTCCAGTTCGCCAGCGCCCCCGGCACCTGGACCCTGGTCGAGAGCAACAAGAACGACACCCTGACCTACACCGTGCGCGCCGCCCTCGACCTCGACGGCGACCGCAACCACGAGCTGTGGATCAACTCGGTCTCGACCGACGGCGCCGGCGGAGACCGCATCTATCAGGTGACCAAGACCGGCGCGACCGGCCTCGGGAAGTGGTCCTGCGGCGGCTGAGCATCTGACCCGTTCGAAGGCCGCGGGGCGAGGGCATCGTGGGCGACGGACGGTGGCCGACGCTACCAGGGCCCCCGCGACGGCAGGTGACCCGGGCTGTCGGCCCCCTGGTCCGTCGTGCGGCACTGTCAGCGCCCCGCTTGGCACGGCCCAGGTCTGCGCGAACGCGCGAAGTCGCGCTCCGCGGTCTGGTCCTCACTGGCCCACGCCGCGCCTGAATTGGCGCCCCGGCCGCGAGTTCGGCACACTCCCGGCCCCGTGTCGAAGCTCGCGCGCTGCTGGCTGCTCCCTGCCCTGCTCCTGGCCTGTTCTGGCGCCGGCCCGAGCTCGCCCGCCCCGACGACGCCACCCGCTCCCGCTGCGACCAGCCCCGCGCCTGTCCCCACACAACCTGTCCCTTCAGACATCCCCGTCACCGCCGCCCCCACGCCCGCGCTCCCGACCGCGCGCGGCCCGATCGAGCTGACCTTCGTGGGCGACGTGATCTTCGGCCGTTACCGCGGCGACAACACCTTCGATGCCATCCCGGGTCCGAACGACCACCCGTTCGCGGACATCCTCGAGCTGATGCGCTCGGACCTTTTAGTAGGCAACCTCGAGACCCCGCTGGCGCGCGACCTCCCGTTTAAAAGCCCGATCGGGGCCCGCTTCCGCTTCGGGGCGTCCAAGCAGATGGCGGCGCACCTGGTCGACGGCGGCTTCGCGGCGATGAGCCTCGCCAACAACCACGCGTTCGACCTGCGCGCCGCGGGCATGCTCGACTCGCCGGAGATCTTGCGCGAGCTCGGCATCATCCCGCTCGGCGCCTCGCGGCCCGAGCCGCCGACCTTTCGCGTCGAGACCATCGAGCGCATCGGCTGGAAGCTCGGCTTCCTGGCGGTGACCGCCCGCCGCAACGCCCCGCAGTTCGAGGGCACCCCGGAGCTGCCCTTCCTCGCGCCCGGTGACTTCGTCGCCACCCTCGGCCCGCTGATCGACGCCGCCCGGGCCGAGCATGACCTCCTCATCGTCTTCGTGCACTGGGGCGACGAATATGCCGACGACCCCGGCGCCCACCAGCGCAAGGCCGCGAAGGCGTTGATCGACCGCGGCGTCGACCTCGTCGTCGGCCACCACCCGCACGTCCTGCAGGGCATCGAACGCCACGGGCGCGGCGCGATCGCCTACTCGATGGGCAACTTCCTGTTCGAGAACACCAACGCCGTCCCGCGCCTCACCGGGGTCCTGCGCGCCCGCTTCGACGCCAGGCGCTGCCTCGAGGCCCTCACCTTCCACCCCGCGTACATCAAGCGCGACCCGAGCAAGCACCCTGCCCCGGCCACCGGCGGCGTCGGCAAGCAGGTGCGCGCGCGCATGACCTCCCTCAGCGAGCGCCTCGGCACCAGCTTCGAGCTGCGCGGCGAGGACCTGGTGCTGTCCGGCTTCGCCTGCGATCCGCCTGCGGGCTGACCGTCAGGACATGTCCTCTTGAACATGTCCCGGCTGTCACAGCTGCTGTCACAACAACTGTGACAGTTGCCGTCAAAGCCGCCAAAACCGGCGAATTCCGCCATTCCTGAGGCAATTGCCGGCTTGACATGGTGGCCGACCGCCGACATAGACCTGATGTAGACCATCCGCTGACCGCAGTGCCCGCGCGCCGGAGACGGCGCAAGGAGGAGCAGCGCGGGGGCCCTCACAGAACTCAAGGAGGTTCGTCATGCTCACCTGGACCCTCATTTTTCTCGTCGTGTCACTCATCGCCGGCGCGCTCGGCTTCGGCGGAGTCTCCAGCGCCAGCGCAGGCATCGCGCGGGTGCTGTTCGGGATCTTCCTGATCTTCCTGGTCGTATCCGTGATCCTCGGGATGATGCACGGCTTCAACTGGAGCTGAAACTACTGAGCCGAGTGCGCCCAGGCCCGCAGCTGCACGCACGCTGGCTCCCACGCCGGCTGCGTCTTGAGCCCGGTGAACAGGGGCCCCAGGGCCGGGTCCATGTCGGCGCCCATGCGCAGCCACTGCTTGACCCGCGCCAGCGCGCGTGAGCCCGGCACGCCGCTCGCCAACAGACGTTCGTGATAGCGGATGAGCAGCTCGGCGAAGGCCGGACGGCTCATCCGCTGACTTGCGTGCCCGCGGATCTGGGCGAACAGCTCGGGCCGGGCCATCGCGCCGCGGCCGATCATGAACGCCTCGCAGTGACTCTGGGCCGCGCACGCGAGCAGGTCCGCCTCCATCCGCAGGTCCCCATTCGCGACCACCGGGATGCGCACCGCGGCCCGCGCACGGGCCAGCGCGCGCCACACCACCGGCGGCTGATACAGCTGCACCCGCGTGCGCGCGTGCACGGTGATCCACGCGGCGCCGCCCGCCTCGGCCGCGCGCGCGACCTCCTCGATGCCCTCGGCCGAGTCCCAGCCGACCCGCATCTTCATCGTCACCGGCACCTCCGGCGCGACCAGCTCGCGCGTGCGCGCGACGATCTGCTCGATGCGCCGCGGGTACTTCAGCAGCGCCGCGCCGCCGTCGTGGTTGTTGACCGTCTTCGCCGGGCAGCCGAAGTTGAGGTCGACCCCGAGCGCGCCCAGAGCCGCCGCCGTGCGAGCCGTCTGCGCCACCGGCTCGGCGACGCCGCCGAGCAGCTGCACGAACACCGGCACGCCCGCCGCCGTGCGCCCGCCCTGTCCGAGCTCCGGCACCTCGCGCCGCAGCACCGCCGCCGGCACCGGGTCTCGCGTCACCCGCACGAACTCCGACACGCACACCGAGATCCCGCTCGCGCCGCCCTCTTGCTCGGTCAACAGCGCGCGATAGACCGCGTCCGTCACCCCGTCCATCGGCGCCAGCGCGAGGTACAGGCCCGGCGCATCCGGACGCGCGGCGACCTGCGCACGCGCGGCCCAGGTGGTCATCCAGCGCGCCTCGGCGTCGGTCTTGGTGGTCGCGAGCGGCACGGACAACGGCGAGGCAGCGGCGAGCGGTCGGGGGCGGTCGGGGGCGCGGCGCACAGGTCCGCTTTCGCGCCTCGCCGCGGACATCATGCACGCGCTCGTTGACGGTCCGCAAGCGCGCCGTTGGTGTTCATGTACGGGCTGCCCTTCGTGTTCGGCGCGGTGCTGGCCAGCGTCACCGAGATGATCGAGCACTACGAGAAAGTGCCGGGCCCCGACGCCTACAGCTCGCGCACTCGGAGCCGGAGGGCCCTGCGCCTGCGTTCTGAGCCCTCGCGCGCGGAGCGCACTTGACGCCGGGGCTTTTGCGCGGCTATCCGCGCAGAGGAGGGCGATTTTTTCGATGTCAAGTGCCGCGGCCGAGCTGATCGAGGTTCCTCTGAGCGACCGGACGCTGGTCGACCGCTTCATCCGCGTGCCCTGGTACGTGAACCGGGAGCACCACCCGAGCGCGCAGTGGGTGGCGCCCTTGATGATGGACCGGCGCGACTATTTGAACCCGGGCAAGAACCCGTTCTTCGAGCACGTGCAGGCGGCGTTCTGGGTGGCGACCGTCGGCGGCCGCGACGTCGCGCGCGTGGCCGCGGTGATCGACGCCGACTACATCAAGTTTCATGGCGAGCAGACCGGCTATCTCGGCATGTTCGAGTGTCCGGACGACCCGGCGCTGGCGCGGCTGCTGATCGATCGCGCGTCGAGCTGGCTCAAGGAGCGCGGCATGACGCGCATGATCGGGCCCTTCGAGCTGTCGACGAACTACATCTCGGGGGTGCTGGTCGACGCCTTCGACCGCGAGCCCGGCATCAACATGCCGTATAACCCGCCCTACTACGACCGGCTGCTGACCGGCTGCGGCATGGTCAAGGCCAAGGACCTGCTGCACTGGGAGCTCGACGCGCGGGTGCCGGTGCCCGAGCGCATCGTGCGGGTCGCCGACAAGATGGCCGCGCGGCGCGGCGTGAAGATCCGGACCATGAGCTTCTCCGACTGGGACGCCGAGGTGCTGCGCACGCTCGAGGTCTACAACGACGCCTGGGAGAAGAATTGGGGCTTCGTGCCGGTCGGCGAGAAGGAGTACCTGCACATCGCCAAGGACCTGAAGATGGTCCTGCACCCGGACTTTGCGATCCTCGCCGAGGTCGACGGGCAGCCGGCCGCCTTCGTATTGACGATCCAAAACGTCAACCCGGTGCTCAAGAAGCTCGACGGCAAGCTGTTCCCCTTCGGCATCCTGCGCCTGATCTGGGACCTCAAGATCCGGCCCAAGGTCACCAGCGGGCGCCTGATCCTGCTCGGCATCAAGTCCAAGTTTCGCGGCCAGGGCATCGACTCGCTGCTGTTCCTCGCCACCCACCGCGCCGCCGTCAAACAAGGCTGGCGCTCGGGCGAGATCGGCTGGACCCTCGAGGACAACTTCAAGGTCAACAGCGCCATCAAGAGCATGGGCGGCTATCAGGTCGCCACCTATCGCGTCTACGACCGCGAGCTGTGAGCGCCGACCCGCAAGCGTGAGCGCGCACAAGGAGCCGCCGGCGCCGCCCCGTCATGACCGGACGGATGCCCGGTCATGCCGGGCATGGCCGCGCGTCCCCCCTGGGTCCGGCGACCTCGGTCTCCCGGCTCCAGGAACCGGCGGCCACGCCCGCGGTTGCCTCGCCCAGGGGCCCCTGGTATAGGCGGCGCGCGTCACCGCGGCGGCTCTGACCGCCCTGACCGGAGTTCCCATGATCCCGACGGCAGCGCATCACTACGAGGATGTATTGGCCAAGATCTTCGAGTACCTCGAAGATCAACTGACGCAGCGCCCGCGCCACCCGATCACCGCCCAGTCGCACCTGGTCCGCGACCTCGGGCTCGACTCGCTGCAGAGCTTCGAGATGTTGTCCGACCTCGAGGACCACTTTCATGTCGTGATCCCGATGGACCTGTTTCAACACGTGACGACCCTCGAGGACGTCGCGCACGCGGTGCTCAAGGTGATCCAGGCGGAGGCCGCCTGAGGCGGGCCGCGCGATGTCGGCCCCACAGACCCTGACCGCGGCGCTGGCGGCCGCCGGCCGCAGCGAGACCACCGGCTTCTCGCACCTGATGCATGAGAAGCAGCCGGCGAGCCTCGTGTCCTACGCGGCGATGTGGCGTCGGGCGCAGCGCAGCGCGGCGGCGATGCAGGCGCTGGGCGTGCGACCCGGCGAGCGGGTCGGGCTGATCCTTCCGGACTCGGCGGAGTTCATCGACGACATCTTCGGGGCGATGCTGGCCGGAGCGATCGCGGTGCCGATCTACCCGCCGATGAACCTCGGGCAGTTCGACGCTTACCTCGCCAACACCACCCACATCCTGCGCCAGGCCGGCTGCAGCGCCGTGATCACCGACGCCAAGGTGCGGCCGATCCTCGGCAAGCTGATGACCGGCGTGCCGCAGCTGCGCATCATCGAGACCCACGAGGCCGCGCTCAAGCTGGTGCCCGAGGCCGCCGAGCCCGCCGGCGTGATCGTGCGCCCGGACGACGTCGCCTTCCTGCAGTTCACCTCGGGCAGCACCTCGCGGCCCAAGGGCGTGACGCTGACCCACGCCAACCTGATGGCCAACATCGCCGTGATCGCCGGCGGCCTCAACGTCTCGCGTGAGTCCATCGGGGTCAGCTGGCTGCCGCTCTATCACGACATGGGCCTGATCGGCTTCGTGTTCGCGCCGGTCGTCAGCCAGACCCGCGGCATCCTGTTCATCTCGCCGCTGATGTTCCTCAAGCGCCCGTCGATCTGGCTGCGACAGCTGTCGGAATTCAAGGCCTCGATCACCTTCGCCCCCAACTTCGCGTACGGCCTGTGCACCACGCGGGTCAAGGACGCCGAGCTGCAAGGTCTCGACCTGTCCGCGCTGCAAGTCGCCGGCTGCGGCGCCGAGCCGATCCAGTACGGCACGCTGCGCGCCTTCGCCGACCGCTACGCCGCCCACGGCCTGCGCCCCGGCGCCCTGCTGCCCTGCTACGGCATGGCCGAGCACACCCTCGCGGTGACCTTCGCCGGCGTCGACGACGAGCTCAAGGCCGACCGCGTCGCCGCCACCTCGCTGGCCGCAGGCCACGCCCACGCGACCGCTCTCGAAGCGCCCATGATCGATGCGCCCATGATCGACGTGGTCTGCTGCGGCCGGGTGTTCCCGGGCCACGCGCTGCGCATCGTCGACGCCGAGGGCCAGCCGCTGCCGGAGCGCGAGGTCGGGCAGATCGAGCTGCAGGGACCGAGCGTGATGCAGGGCTACTGGAACGACCCGGAGCGCAGCGCGGAGGCCTTGCGCGGCGGCTGGCTCAAGACCGGCGACCTCGGTTATCTGAGCGCGGGCGAGCTCTACGTGTGCGGTCGGGTCAAGGACCTGATCATCGTCAACGGCCGCAACTACTACCCGCAGGACCTCGAGTGGCAGGCCTCGCAGGTCGAGGGGGTGCGCCGCGGCAACGTGGTCGCCTTCGGCCTGCACCACCCGGAGCTCGGCCGCGAGTACGTGGTCGTCGCCGCCGAGCTGCGCGCGACCGCCGAGGACGCGGAGGCCGAGGAGACCCTGCGCCAGCACATCCAGGGCCAGATCCTCGCCGCCCTGGCGCTGCGGGTCGACGAGGTCCTGCTGCTCGCCCCCGGCAGCCTGCCCAAGACCTCGAGCGGCAAGCTCCAGCGCAGCAAGAGCGCCGAGATGTTCGCCGACGGCAAGCTCGGCGAGCGCAGCGGCCCCGCCAGCAAGCTCGGCCTTTTAAAGCACCTCGCGGCCTCGCGCTGGAGCTTTATCAAGGCGTCCTTCGGCGGCCGCGACGAGTGACGCTCAGGCCATGAGCTCCGCGAGCACAGCGCGCATCCACGACAGATCGAGCTCCCCGAGCTCGCCGGTCTCTCCGTTGCCTCTGCAGGGATCGGCGCGAGACTGTTCGGCAAGGTCATTACTTCTGGATTAGCAATACGGATCGACTACGTATCCCCACGTGCGGATCGTGTGCGAGGTGCGCAGGAGTCGTAAAGGGGCGGCGAAAGCGAACGGCTCCAAGTACCTTGCAGAACTCCGAAACCGAACGGTAGCGCTGGTCGCCACCGGATCGCGGTAGCCGCGCAGTGATCTGGATCCAGCAAGAACTAACCCTGCCGCTCCACAAGCTTGCCCGTTGGCATTGCCTTCAACCCAGGATAGGCTACCAAGCCACCCAGCTACCCAGGAGAACACCATGGCAAACGAACTCGAGAAGTTATTGGAGAAGAGCCGAAGCGTGCGGATGACGAAGGACGATAAGGAAGCGCAGCGGCGAAGCTTCGCGTTCGGTAACGCCAACATCGAGAATGAGCGAGTGACGCGTGCGATGGTCGACGCTGCGGCTAAGGGAATTGCCAGCAATGACCGAAAATGACTCCGAAACCGCCGGCAAGACCGAGAGAGCCAGCGTGGAGTCCCCACCCGCGCCAATGCGCGAGCTTTCGGAGGACGAGCGCGCGGAGATCGAGGCACGAAACGCCCTCCTCCAAACCGACTTGATGCTTCACATGGTTGAGAGCGCCATCGATAGTGGCGGCTTTCGGCTTCGTCCTTCGACCTTATGCGACCTGCAGAAGCCAGCAGTACTGGACCTTCAGCCGGACGCTGGTTTCTTCCGTCGTGGGAGTATCGGGATCTCGAATACGGACCACGTTCCACCGCCGGCTAGCGACGTGGCGCGCCTAGTCGAAGAACTTTGTGACTACGTCAATGACAATTGGAGGGAAAAAAGCCCGATCCATTTGGCTGCCTACGTGATGTGGAAGCACAATTGGATCCATCCATTCAGCGATGGCAACGGGCGGACGTCGAGATGCGTTAGCTACCTAGTGTTATGCGTGAAGCTTGGATATCGCCTACCAGGCAAGGAGGCGGTGCCTGAGCGAATCGCGGCGGACAAGTTCCCTTACTACCACGCACTTGACGCGGCTGACGCTGCATGGAAAACAGGCACTGTGGACGTTTCTGCCATGGAAGCGCTGCTTTCGGTTACGCTTGCTCAACAGTTGCTCTCTGTGCACTCCGACGCAACGGGCGCAGACTTTTCATCATAGATCGGCGCCACTCATGAGCAGGCTCGGGTTCTCCCTCTGCCGCTGAGCGCAGCGCATCTCAGTTTACTTCAGTGATGTAGACGCGCGGGCGCTCAGGCCGGGCGCAGCTCGTACTGATACTCGTCCGCGAGCTCGTCCATCGCGTGCGCGTAGCCCTCGGCGTCGAGCGCGGCCTGCAGCTCGGGGGACAGCGGCAGGACCATCGGCGCGGCCACATAGTCGCAGGCCTGGCCGCTGCGGCGATCGACGACCCGGCCCGCGC
>NZ_JACCSO010000274.1 GCF_013812955.1 Nannocystis sp.
CGCCACCTGCGGCACCAGCCGGCCCGCCGCCAGCCCGCGCGGGGAAATTCACGCCGGCCACCGGGACGGACGCGGCCGTGGGCGAGCGTCGATGCCCCGACCACGCCGCTGCGGCGGCTCCGCTCGCGGCCCTCGCCACAGGGCGCGACGTGCAGCCTTCGGGGCAGTCCTGCCTGCAGAACTGCTCGGCCTACGACCCACATTTCTGGCCGACGGGACATTTATCGTTCCACAAGTCGCAGTCGGACAGCAGGTCGGATGGCATGACAAAGCGGTGAGCCAGCGCGGTCCGAAACATGCGGCACGTGACTGCGATATAGGTCGCCGACAAGCCGACCAGACTGCAGGCACCACGCCGAATCATCGCTGTGAATGGCACGCATTCGAGTGCAATGCCCCGAGCTCACCGGGGTCCTGGCATCCGCGCGTTTATGACCTCCTGGGTCCCGAGCGGCACCCGCAGCGCCGCACATGAATTATCGGCGGCCGCGCACGAAAGTTTGGTTGCAGTCGGCTTTTTGCTCGGCCCGGCCGCCCGCGCGTGAAACCCCACGCATCCCGCTTCGACCGTCGCCCTCATCGCAAGCGCTGCGGGGGCTCCGCTGACGCGGCATCGATGCATGGCCAACACCTTGCTTGGCGTGCGCCCCATCAAAATCACGCGGGTCCGCTGAGCCGAATCACTACTTGGCCGGCGCCAGCGCAAACGCGACTTCGCGGGCCTTGAGCTCGACCCGCAGCTCGCGGCGCCGCGGGTCGTCGTCGCCGGGCAGCTCGTCGATGCGCACCGGTCGCACGCCTTGCATGGCGATCGTGAAGCCGACGCTCGGCGCGCCGAGCATCATCGTCGCGGTGCGTCCGTTGCTCTTGCCGGCCTCACAGGCCTCGAGCCAGCGCAGGAACCCCTGCGCCTTGGCCTCCGGCACGGTGAGCACCAGCGGGCTGGTATAAATGCCCTGGGCCTCGCGTTCGAGCCGCGGCGGGCCGTCCTCGACGCTCCGGCGGATGCGCTGGCGGATCACCAGGCCCTCGACGCGGCTGATGTGGCTACACGCCTCCTCGAGCCCGTCGATCTGCAAGATCGGCATGGCGGCCGGCAGCGGTCGCCGCGTCTCCGTCGCCCCGGCCGAGAGCGGCGGACCCAACGCCTCACCCCGCTGCGAGCGCTGCGGGCTGAACTTCAGCGCCAGCTTCGCGGTCTCGAGCGACGCCGCGTCGATCGCCGTGGTCGCAAACTCCGTCACCACCCCACCCATCCAGCGCACCCGACTCAGCTCGCGGTCACCGTCATCGGCCAGCACCAATAAGCCGTCGCTGGCCGCCGGCTCCGGCGCGAACGACCGCAGCACCCACTCATAAAAACACCGCGGCATCGCCGGCCAGCAGCGCAGCGTCAGCTCCTCGTAGCGCCCGGCCGTCGAGCCGAGCTCCCCGCCGACCGCCGCGCCCGCCAGATCCGTCAGCCAGCCGCACGGTCGTCCGTCGAGCTCCACCGCGTATCGATTCGAGGGCCGGCCCCGCTTGCTGGGGGCGATCACGAGCGGCGGCGGTCGAGCTGCGTCGAGGATCACGGCAAGAGCATGGATGGCTCGAGACGGCGTCGGCCTTCCGGCTTTTTTTCATGAGGCCATGTGACCCCACGACAGGTCGTCCCCACTGGACCACGCCTGTCTCCAGGGCTCGCCCCCGTGTCCCCCTCGATCCTTCCCCCGATGAAGACCGCTGGTCGCGCCCGACCTCCGACCTGTTTTTCCTGGAGCGACAACGAGCGGGGCGTAAAGAGCCCGGGCAGAGAGAGCGTCAGGCGAGGACCCCGTGGATATCCTTGGCTCGCCAGCTCGCCTCTGTGCCCGATATGCGCGTATCTCGTTAGTTCCCCGAGGCCACCATTGGTTAGAGGGGCCGCAGAGAGACTCCCGGAAACACTTGACCCTTACGAACCCTCGCCGCGCGGCCCCGCGGCTGTGAACTGGCGGCACTCAGCCAAACGATGACCCTCGGGCGGTCTCCAGAGCCACGGGCCGTTTTCTTCTCTGAAGAGGATCGATCCATGTTCGAAAGGCCAGGCTCGGCACGCCGAACCCCAGCTTCGACGTGTTCGCGCCGGCGTGGGTGGACAAAACATGGCCCGCGCTGCCTCGCATACCGCTTTCATAACGGGCCCCGGGCCCTTGTGTTCCGCATGCGTTTCTGATCCTCTTGGAAGTGGAGCCCTCGATGATTCGCACCTGTCTGCTCGCCTCCTTGCCCCTTGCCCTGGTCCTCGGGTGTCCGCCGTGGCCCGAGTTCGTTACTTGTGAAGAGGCCGACGCGTGCGGCACATCCGGCTCGACCTCCTTCGGTGACGGCGGGTCGCCCACGACGAGCGATGGCGTCCACACGGCCACGGGCGACGACGCCGACCCAAACGCCAGCAGCTCCACGGCCCCCGCGGGGGAGAGCGGCGACGAGAGCGGCAGCACCGCCGACGAGCCCGTGCTGCCGCCACAGATCGTCAACGGCGTCGTGATCCCCGACTACATCGACGACAACGGCCTGCTGGACGTAGAAGTCACCACCAATGAGCACACCGAGGGTGTGCGGATGCTGCTTGATAACGGTGACCTGATCGAGCTGACCCCGGTCCGCCCCGGCCAATTCGTCGGTCAAATTTTCGCGTTCAGCGGCCTAGATAACGGCAAGCACACTGCCGTTCTGACGCCCTGGCGCGAGATGATCGAGGGCGAGTCGGTGGACGCGGACTATGTGATCGCCCTGCCGTCGCCTGGCGTCGAGACCCACTGGGAGGCCGACGGCATCAACGGCAGCGTGGCGGCGATCGCGGTGCTCCCGGACGGGCGGCCCGTCGAGTTCGGCACGTACGAGGAGATGGGCGCGCCGCGCTGCTACCTGCGCCTGCGCACCAAGAAGGGGGAGCAGGAAAAGCCGATGGATTTCGTCCCCCTGCTGGCGTCCGCGTACTGCCGCGCGATCGACCTGAAGATCGACCGTGACACCGGCCGGCTGCATGTGCTCGTCGAGCGCAAGAGCAACGACGAGCTGGTGTGGTGGGCCGGGGAGATGTCCGTGTGGGGCAAGGGGCTGAAGAACATCGGCATTGGCGCGGTGGGCGACACGGCGCTCGCGCTGGCGGCCCGGCCCGACGTCGTCGCGGTCTGCGGCACGCGGGTGGCGGCGAAGGACAAGCTCGACGCGCTCGCGGTGCTGCTGCGCCCGGGCGAGCCGCCGGAGGCGCGGGTGTTCGACTATTGGCCAGCCAATAAGCCCAACCTCGCGGGCACATTCACGGAGACCGCCCGCGACTGCGCTTTCGCGGGTGACACGCTCGTGCTCGTTGGCGAGGCCTGGGGCAAGCACGACGGTGAATTCGGCGAAAAGCGCGACCGCCTCATGGTGATCGAGTCCGATCTCGCCGCCGCCGCTGACCCGGCGTGGACCGTGGCCGGGCTCGACCAGGGCGTCCAGACCCGGGCCCTCGCGCTCGATCTCGACGATCAGGGCCGCTACGTCCTCGCCGGCTACACCTGCTTTGACGCCTGTGAGCCAGTAGGCGAGGTCCGGGTCTATGCGCCCGGCGGCAAGCTCGTCGCGCCCACTGCATCGCTCGGTCCACTCGGCTCGGCATGGTTCGGCCCGCACGACATCGCGTGGAGCCCGGCCGGCTACGCCGTCGTCGCTCTGGGCGAACTGCAGGGTCAGACCTTCGTGTTCAAGGTGCAGGCGGTAGCACCTGGCGCCGCCTTGCCGCTGTGGACCTTCCTCCCGAGCAAACAGCAGGGCCTCCAACTCGCGCTCGCGGTGGCGGTGGGGCCCTACGGCGAGGTCTACGCCGGGGGCATCGGCGCCGCCGACCACCCCGCGTTCGCCCGCATCGGCAGCTGAAAACCCGGGCTTCACCCCGGCGCCGGCGTGAAGCCGGCGCACGCGGTCTCGAGGAGGCTCGCGGCCTCGACGAAGCCCGGTCCATAGTTGGGCTCCTCGACGAAGATCCCATGATGGTAAGGGAACATCGTGATCAGCTGACAGATCCGGTCGTAGGGCTTGCACTCGGCCGGGCCGCCGATGGCGAACATCACCACCGACTTGTCGTCGCCGTGTTTGGCGTCGAGCACGGCCTGGGCCCACTTGTCCGGTGTACCCGCCGAATCCTCGTCCGGGTTGGTGGCGATGAACGTCACCATCAACAGCGCGTCCTTGCGGAGAAACCCGTTGTTGCAGCCGCCCGGGTCGCTGATGTTCGACTGCATCGCCGCCGTGAGCGCCTGGCCCAGCATGTCGTAGCCGCTGGCCCCGACCGTGGCGATGCACGCGAAGGTCTCGGTCAGGTTGGTCTGTCCCTTGACGAGGTAGCGGCGGCCGCCGTCGATCGGGCAGTGCTTGTTGGCCTCACCGCTGACCCCCGCAGGGAACACGGTGCCCGCCCCCCAGGCCCAGTCGCACGTGGTCACGAGGTCGAGATCCTGGCACGGGTAGTCTGGGTCGGTGCAGCACGGTTTCCCCTGTTGATCGGGGTCGTTCCAGTAGCAGCATGGATCGCCGACGCTGCACCCGGGAGTCGCGCAGAGCGCCGTGCAGGCGGGATTGCCCCACCCTATGCCGTCGTTGTTGTCCTCGCCGTCGCCATCCACGACCATGATGTGATAGTCGAAGTCGGCGAACCTCGACTGGATCGTATCGATGAACTGAGGGAACGCCGCCGCGAGCTGCGCCTGGCGATACTGCATGTTCGCCTGGCGCGAGATGACGAAGAGAAAGTCGATCTTCCCTTTACATCCGACCGGCGAGTTGACGCCGAAGTCCGGCATGATGCCGAGGTCGCGCGGCGGCTCGGACATCGTGTCGCCGCCGCCCGAGCCGCTGTCCTCGCCCGTGCTCGTCCCCGAACTTCCCGAACCGGAGGAAGTCCCACTGGTCGACGCCGCGGGCGCAGTCGTGACCTCCGGCATCGAACCGAAGCCGGTGTGGCCCACGGGCGGCGCCTGGCAGGCGCCGACCAGCAAGAGCGCCAGAATGTTGCGGGTGCCCACGTCCGCACCGTAGCGCAGAATCGCCCCGGGGTCCACGTGCCTGGCGGCAGCCTCATCTGCTGGGCCAAACGAGGACTCCTCAGCCGCTGCCGGGCGCGTGGTCAACGGCGATCCGACCCCAGAGAATAGATTCACTGTTGAGGTGTAGCGCTGACGACTGTAGAGAAATCTTCGCGCTCGTTAGGTGGTTCGGGTAAGCAAGAAGTATCTGGCTGTACCCCGAAGGCGGACTCGGGGCGCCTCAACTCCGTTCTGACAGCCACCTCCTCACGAGTTTCATGAGATTGTGGCGGATATCAAAGTGGGCGTCAGCGGCGATATCCTGGGCGACGAGTAGCGGGTGTGATCGGGCGCCGCCTTCGCGGGCCCTGGGTCCCCCGAGTCTCTTCGCCAGTTCCCTGCGATTTTCTCCCAGCCTGGCGGGGGATTCGCGGGCGGCGGCGAATTCGCCAGCGAGTCAGCCGCGGGCGACCGGTAGGCTCGAGCTGGCGGCGCTGGGTTCGACCATCGAGTCCTCGGGCATGGCGCCGTGGGCGGGCACGCGGACGGTGAAGGTGGAGCCCTTGCCGACGGTGCTCTCGACGGTGATGTCGCCGCCCATCAAGCGGACCAGGCGGCGGCTGATGGCGAGGCCGAGGCCGGTGCCTTCGTATTTGCGGGTGGTCTCGAGGTCGCCGCGGGTGAACGGCTGGAACAGCTCGCGGACGATCTCCGGGGCCATGCCGATGCCGGTGTCGCTGATCTTGAACACGATGCATTCGGCGTCCGCGCTGAGCTCGCGGGAGACGGTGAGGCGGACGCTGCCGGCCTCGGTGAACTTGCAGGCATTGTGAAGCAGGTTGACGAGGGCCTGGCGCAGGCGGGTCTTGTCGGCGGTGACGCTGCCGAGGTCATCGCCGCGGGGTCGCAGGACCTCGATGCGGTTGCGGGTCTTTTCGGCCTGGGGTCGGACCCAGGCGGCGACGTCGTCGACGAGCTCGTCGATGCTGAAGCTCTCCCAGAACATGTCGACGCGACCGGCCTCGATCTTCGACAGGTCGAGCACGTCGCCGACGATGTTGAGCAGGTATTTGCCGGCGCCGCGGATCTTCTCGAGGTCGATGCTGGCCTCGCTGACGCCGGCCTCCTCGAGCTCCTCGCGGATCAGCTCGCTGTAGCCGATGATCGCGTTCAGCGGGGTGCGGAGCTCGTGGCTCATGTTCGCGAGGAACAGGCTCTTCGCCTGGTTCGCCTGCTGGGCCTCGTCGCGGGCGGCCTCGGCCTCGGCCCGGGCGGCCTCGAGCTCCTCGGCGCGCCGGCGGAGCAGGGCGGTCGCGGCCTCGAGGCGGAGGTTGCGCTCCTCGATCTCGTCCGCCTGGGCCTGCAGCTCGCGGGTGGTGCGGGAGGCCATGAGCCACAGCGAGACGACGAGGCCGTAGATCGCCAGGAACGTGCCGCCGAGCATGAGCCGGAACGGCAGCATGCCCGTCACAAAGGCGCCGCGGTCGCGAAAGGTGGCGAGCATGCCGATCACGACGCCGTCGCTGTCGCGCAGGGGCTGGTAGCGCGCGAGCCAGGTCGATCCCGAGGTCTCGACGA
>NZ_JACCSO010000300.1 GCF_013812955.1 Nannocystis sp.
GAGGCGGGCCATGGCCATCGCTTCGCGGCGCAGGCGGGCGAGGCCGGAGCGGTCGTCGGCGTGGACCAGGACCTTGAGGGCGACGCGGCGGTCGAGCTCCGGGTCGTAGGCGGCATAGACCTCGCCGAGGCCTCCGCGACCCACCAGCCCCAGCACCGTGAACCTGCCGATTTGACGCGACGAGCCGTCGCGGTCAGATCCGACGGGCAGCGGCGCGGACATGCGTACGAAGGTATCACGGGGCCGGTGAGCCGCTGGTGGCCCTGGGCCCAGGGGGCGGTGGAGGCGCCTGGCGGTGCGCGGGGCGCAACGGGGCGCTGGCCCTGCGCGGAGGGCGTGATCTGAGGCGGGCCCGTGAGCCCCCGGCTGATGGGGGTCGCCGGGGGCTCGATCCCGCGCGTCGGACATTGCGGGCGGGACCGAGAAGCGGAGTGCGGCGGATCTCCACGCTCGGTATGGTCGGCGTGGTGCCTGATGCGAACACGGTGAAGAAGCTGACGCTGCTCGGCTCGCTCTATCTCGCACAGGGGCTCCCGGACGGGTTCTTCCGCCAGACCTTGCCGGTGATGCTGCGGCGCGAGGGCGTGTCGCTCGAGGGCATCGGTCTGGCGACGCTGTTGATGTTGCCGTGGGGCCTGAAGTTCTTGTGGGCGCCGCTGGTCGACCGTCACGGCTCGCCGCGCTTCGGTCGCCGGCGCAGCTGGATCGTGCCGCTGCAGGTGACGGCGATCGCCACGATGTTGCTGCTGGCGCAGGCCGAGCCGCAGCGGGGGCTGGCGCCGCTGCTGTGCGGGGTACTGCTGATCAACTTCGTCGCGGCGACGCAGGACATCGCGGCCGACGGTCTGGCGGTCGCGCTGCTGCGACCCGAGGAGCGCGGGCTCGGCAACGGCGTGCAGGTCGCCGCGTATCGGCTCGGCATGATCCTGAGCGGCGGGGTGCTGATCGTTCTCTTCGAGCAGATCGGCTGGTCCGGGTGCTTCTACTGGATGGCCGGGGTCTCGGCGCTGGCGATGCTGCCGGTGCTGGCGACGCGCGAGCCGGCGGCGCCGCCTCCGGAGCGGGACGTCGGTCTGCTCGCCGGGTTCCTGCGCCAGCCCGGCATCGGCGGGTGGTTGCTGACGATCGCGGCCTTCAAATTCGGCGAGGCGTTCGCGACCGCGATGCTGCGGCCGATGTTCGTCGACCGCGGCATCTCTCTGGTCGCGCTCGGCTGGATCACCGGGACCGCGGGCTTCATCGCCGGCCTGGTCGGGGCGATGGTCGGGGGCGTGTTCGTCGGCGCGTACGGCCGCCATCGCATGCTCATCATCTTCGGGGCGCTGCAGGCGGTCGCGGTCGCCAGCTACGCGCTGCTGGCCCTGGGACCGCTCGACCTGACCCGCGTGTATGTCATCTGCATCTTCGAGCACCTCGTCAGCGGGATGGCCACCGCGGCGCTGTTCACGATGATGATGGACGCGACCCGCCCGCACGCGGCCGGCACCGACTACACGGCGCAGGCCAGCGTGGTCGTGCTCGCGACCGGCATCGCCAGCGCCTTCAGCGGGTTCTCGGCGCAGGCGCTCGGGTACGCCGGTCACTTCGCGGTGGCGTCGTCGCTGTGTCTGGCGGCGACCGGCCTGGTGGTCGTGCATCGCGACCGAGTGCGGCGCGGCACGGCCCTGGTGGCGGTGCTGCCGTGATCGGGTCGGGTGAGCGGCGGCGGCGGCCCTCGGTCAGCCGCGGTTGATCAGGAAGGTCGCGGTGTCGGCGAAGAAGCCGCGCAAGGTGGCGGCGCTCTCGGGCTCGAGCGCGGCCTCGTCGAGGGCGGCGCTCATCAGCGCGACCCAGCGGTCGCGGGCGGCGAGATCGACGACGAAGGGCATGTGGCGCATCCGCAGGCGCGGGTGGCCGCGCTGGGCGATGTAGCGCTGCGGGCCGCCGAAGCGGCCGACCAGGAAGTCGCAGAGGCGCTGCTCGGCGCCGGCGAGATCGTGCGGCGGGTACATCGGTCCGAGCAGGTCGTCGCTGCGGACACGGCGATAGAAGCCGGCGACCAGGCGGGTGAAGCCTTGCTCGCCGATGCGGCCGTAGACCTGGTCCTCGGGGGCCATGGCGGCGGATCATGACACGCGGGCGGCCTCGCCGCGCCCGCCACTTCGACGCCGTGGCGGCGCCGTGGCGAGTTCGGGGCGCGGAAATGACGGGGGCGGCGCGGGCACCGGGCAGCCGCGAATGTGGCTCCCAGGGCCAGGGATGGGCCTGATTCGCCCGTCCGGCGCCGGAGACCGCAAGAAACGGCTTGCGCCGGCTTCGCGGGCCCGCGGGGGTGGGCCGGCGTGGTAGCCTGGACGGGAGCGGACGATGGTGACGCAGCAAGGACTGTCGGAAGCAGCCGAGGACACCGTCGAGGCGGGGACCCTGCTTGCGACGCATTATCGGGTGCTGCAGTTCGTCGGCGCGGCGAGCTTCGGCGACCTGTACCTGGCCGAGCACAAGCAGACGCGCAGCAAGGTCGGCGTGCGCGTGTTGAACGCGCAGTGGAAGACGTGGGTGCGGACGGAGGAGGATGTCGACCGGTTTCGCCGCGTGGTGCGTGACGCGAGCGCGACGGGCCAGTCGAACATCGCCCAGGTGTTCGAGGCCGGGCGCCTCGGCGACGGCCGGCTGTTCATGGTGACGGAGTACCTGGTCGGTCACAACCTGTACGAGGAGATCCAGCAGAACCAGTACTTGCCGGTGGTGCGCGCCTGTCGGGTGATCCGCGACGTCGGTCGCGCGGTGCGGGCCGCCCACGAGGCCGGCGTGATCCACCGCGACCTCAAGGCCGACAACGTGATGCTGATCCCGCTGCCCGGCGGCGACGGTGAGGCGGTGCAGGTGCTCGACTTCGGCATCGCCGCGTGGGCCGAGGGCGAGGCCCGCAAGAGCTCCCCCGGCGTGTTCGTCGCGACCCCCGAATACATGGCCCCCGAGCAGGTCCAGGGCAAACCGAGCACCCCGCTGTTCGACATCTATGCGCTCGGCGTGATGCTCTTCGAGGCGCTCGTCGGTGAGCCGCCCTTCGCCGGCAGCAACGGGCCCTTCATCCTCAAGTCCAAGGTCAGCCGCCCCGCGCCCTCGCTGGCCCAAAAGCTGCCCGGCATGCCGCGCCGCCTCGTCGAGCTGGTCGACGATTGCCTGCTGATGGACCCGCATATGCGGCCGCAGTCGGCGCGCGAATTCCTGGTCCGCATCGACGAGGTGCTGCGCACGCTGCAGCGGCTCTCGGGTCCGACCTCCGCGTGAGCCCGATGTCCGCGCGCTCGCTCGGCAAGCTTTTCATGCTCGGCCTGAGCGGGCTGCTTGGCATGGCTCTTGGGGCATGTCCTTCCGAGC
>NZ_JACCSO010000314.1 GCF_013812955.1 Nannocystis sp.
CACCGATCCCCCGCGCCGGGCCGCAGTAAGCCGCCCAGGCGTCGCCGCGTCGATCGCCGCCTGCGCCGCCGCCCCGCGCCGGTCTCGCGGGCCACGCCGGCACCCGGCGCCATTCGCGCGAAAAGCCGCCCATGACCCCTTGCGGATCGTCGGCGATCCCCGCATTCACGAGGGGCGCACGCGCAGGAGGCCCGATGACCATGGATCCGCTCTGGTACAAGGACGCGCTCATCTACCAGATCCACATCAAGTCCTTCTACGACAGCAACAGCGACGGCTTCGGCGACATCGGCGGGTTGACGCAGAAGCTCGACTATGTCCAGTCGCTCGGGGTCACCGCGCTGTGGCTGCTGCCGTTTTATCCCTCGCCGCTGCGCGACGATGGTTATGACATCGCCCAGTACAAGGCGATCAACCCGCAGTATGGCACGCTCGAGGACTTCATGCGGCTGCTGGACGAGGCCCATCGCCGCGATCTGCGGGTGATCACCGAGCTGGTCATCAATCACACCTCCGACCAGCACCCCTGGTTTCAGCGGGCCCGCAACGCGCCCATCGGGTCGCCCGAGCGCGATTTTTACGTGTGGAGCGACACCGCCGACAAGTACCAGGACGCGCGGATCATCTTCACCGATACGGAGAAGTCGAACTGGTCCTGGGATCCGGTCGCCGGCCAGTTCTACTGGCACCGCTTCTTCAGCCACCAGCCCGACCTCAACTTCGACAATCCCGCCGTGGTCGAAGCGGTGCTCGACGTCATGCGATTTTGGCTGGGCATGGGCGTCGACGGCCTGCGCCTGGACGCGGTCCCCTACCTGATCGAGCGCGAGGGCACCAACTGCGAGAACCTCCCGGGCACCCATCAGATCCTGAAGCAGATCCGCAAGACCCTCGACGCCGAGTTCCAGGGCCGACTATTGCTGGCCGAGGCCAACCAGTGGCCGCCGGACGTGATCCCCTACTTCGGCGACGGCACCGACGAGTGCCACATGGCGTTTCACTTCCCGCTGATGCCGCGCATGTACATCGCCCAGCGCCGCGAGGACAGCACGCCGATCGTCGAGATCATGGCCCGCACCCCGGAGATCCCGCCGCAGTGCCAGTGGGCGATCTTCCTGCGCAACCACGACGAGCTGACTCTGGAGATGGTCACCGACGAGGAGCGCGACTACATGTACCGCGAATACGCCCGCGACCCGCGCATGCGCATCAACGTCGGCATCCGCCGCCGCCTGGCCCCGCTGATGGAGAACGGCCGGCGCCAGATCGAGCTGATGAACGCCCTGCTGATGTCGATGCCCGGCACCCCGATCATCTATTATGGCGACGAGATCGGCATGGGCGACAACGTCTACCTCGGCGACCGCAACGGCGTGCGCACGCCGGTGCAGTGGACCGGCGACCGCAACGCCGGCTTCTCCCAGGGCGAGACCGCCGCGCTCCACTGCCCGCTGATCAGCGATAATCCCTACAGCTTCCACGCCGTCAACGTCGAGGCCCAGGAGCGGTTCCCGAGCTCGCTGCTGCACTGGATGCGCAGCCTCATCCGCACCCGCAAGCAGTACAAGGCGTTCGCCCGCGGCACCTGGGAGCCGCTGGCGGCGGCCAATCGCCGGGTGCTGGTGTTCCTGCGCAAGTACGAGAACGACACCCTGCTCTGCGTCAACAACCTCTCGAAGTTCACGCAGTACACCGCGCTCGACCTCGCCCAGTTCGTCGGCTGCGCGCCGATCGAGCTGTTCAGCGACGGTCCATTCCCGCCGATCACCGATCAGCCCTATGTGCTGACTTTGTCCCCCTACTCGTTCCTGTGGTTTCGCCTGGTCCGCAGCGAGAAGGCCCAGGAGCTCGTGGTCCCATGAACGCCGCCGAGCAGGCCCTGCGGGCCCTGACACCCGCCGCGCTGATCGAGCAGCTCAGCGCCGCGCGCTGGTTCGGCGCCCGCGGCGACGCGATCACCAGCGCCCGGCTGCTCGAGGTCGCGGCGATGCCCGAGCAGGGCGAGGAGGCCGAGCCCGCGGCCCTCACCCGCGTGCACGTCTGCTTCACCAGCGGCGCCGCGGCCGACTATCAGGTCCCGCTGGCCCTGCACAAAGACGGCCAGGTGCGCGACGCCACCCAGCAGGCGAGCTTTTGCCGCCAGCTCGCCCACGCCTTCGCCCGCGGCGCCGAGGTCCCGACCCAGGACGGCGACGCGGCCTGGTCCTTCGAGCCGCTCGCCGACCTCGATGACCTCGACGAGCTGCCCTCGCACCCCGGCGGCGGCGAGCAGAGCAACACCTCGATCGTATATGGCGAACGCGCCATGCTCAAGCTCTACCGCCGCCTCGAGCCGGGCATGCACCCCGAGGTCGAGATCTGCCGATTCCTGACCACCCGCACCCAGTTTCGCGGCACGCCCCCGCTGCTCGGCGTGCTCCGGCTGCGCACCCCCGCCGGCGAGACCATCGCCGGCATGCTGCAAGCCTTCGTGCCCCACGCCACCGACGGCTGGTCTCACGTGCTCACCGCCCTCAAGGACAGCGCCGAGCGCTGCGACGACCCCGGCACCCTGGGGCCCGAGATCGAGGCCCTCGGTCGCCTCACCGCCGAGCTGCACGCGGCGCTCGGATCGGACCCCGACGACCCCGACTTCGCGCCCAGACCCACCGAAGACGCCGACCTCCAGCGCTGGCGCGACGCCGCCGGCGCCCAGCTCACCACGACCCTCGCCCGCCTCGCCGCCCGCCACACCAGCCTGCCCGCGGACGCCGCAACGGCCGCGCAGGCCCTGCTCGGCCGCGCAGGGGCCCTGCGCGCCCGTTTGGCCGCGCCGATCAGCGCCGCCGCCGTCGGCCCGCAGAGCCGCCACCACGGCGATTATCACCTCGGCCAGGTGCTGCACGCCCGCGACGGCTGGCACATCATCGACTTCGAGGGCGAGCCGGCGCGGACGCTACACGAGCGCCGGGCCCCGAACCACCCGATCCGCGACCTCGCCGGCATGCTGCGCTCCTTCGCTTATGTGGCCGCGGTCGCGGCCCGCGGCGAACCGGGCGCGAAACCATCGAAGTGGGAGCACACCCTGCGGACCGCGTTCCTCCGCGGCTACGACCCCACGCTCACGCAGGACCCGGAGCGCAGCGCCCTGCTGGCGCTGTTCGAGACCGAGCGCCTGTTCTACGAGCTGAGCTACGAGCTCGGCAGCCGCCCCGACTGGGCCTGGATCCCGCTCGCAGGCATCGCCGCGCTGCTGCCCTGAAGGCCCGCCTTCAGGGCAGCAGATGGCCCGTGACGGATCTCGTGCTTTGGGGTCAGGTCCGATCATTTCGCGCGCTCGTGCCGGCCGTCGGCGTGCAGGGCGAAGCGGCCCTCCTCGCGGGCGTGCGCCGGGCCGTCGCTGGGCCACGGCCAGCCGCCGAAGCGGGTCCGCTGATAGTCGGCGAAGGCCTGCTGGATCTCCTCGCGCGTGTTCATGACGAAGGGCCCGTGCTGGACCACCGGCTCGCCGATCGGACGGCCCTGGAGCAGCAACAGCTCGGCGGTCTGCGGACCGTTGACCAGCGCGGCCGCGGCGTCGGGCCGCAGGCGCACGCCCACCTTCGGCTCGACCCGCCGCCCGGCGATCTCGAGCCCACCACCGCCGTACAGGTACAGCGTGCGGTTGGTGCCGCGCGCCGCGGGCGGCAAGGTCCAGCGGGCCCCGGGCTCCATGGTGATCGACCAGATCGCCACGTCGCTGGCGGGCCGCGCCGCCCACGAGTGCGGCGGCGGCCCCGGAGCGCGGGTCCCGGCGATCTCGCCCGCGATCACGGTGAGGGTCGTCGCCCGACCCGCGTCGTCGCGCTCGACGTGGATCGGCACCGTGTCGCGCCAGAGCATCGAGAAGTGCGGCTCGACCATCTTGTCCGACCTGGGCAAGTTCAGCCAGATCTGAAACAGCTCGAGCTGGTTCGGC
>NZ_JACCSO010000319.1 GCF_013812955.1 Nannocystis sp.
CGCCACCGTCTGCGCCGCCGCCATGCAGGAGACCGCGGCCGTGCTCGGCGAGGTGTTCGTGGCCAACATCGACGCCGGCACGCCCTTGCCGGATCCCACGCGGTGGATCCCCACCCTCGTCATCCCCGCCGATCATCCGATGGTCGTCGCCCTTCGCCGCGACGTCGCGCCCGAGGCCCTGCAGCCGGACGGCATGATCGGCACCGCGCTCTTCAACGACAGCGAGGTCGTGCTCGACTACACGGACGGCACCCCCGGGGTCCGCCTGTCCTGCCTTCAGCCCGACGACGGCCTGTGCATGGCCTTGCCGACCTGCAGGCCGGGCACCGGCACCGCCGCCACCCTCCCGGCCTGTTGTCACGGCTTGCCCGAGGACCTGCTGATCTCACTCATCGTCGAGGGCGGCGAGTATGCCTGCTGCGGCGCGCTCTCGCCGGACACGATCATCGAGTTGAACCTCCAGGCCGAGGGTGCGGGCCTGGAAGCCCCCTGCGCGGGCGCCTGAGGGGCCGAGGCGGCGGGCGACCAACGAGTCTCACGCGAGCGCGGGCGAGCGGGCGCACGCGCGCTCGAAACTTTGCGGCGAGCCCGGGCCCTTCGCTGGCGGACCGCGTATGGTTAGCCCCCTGTCATGTCGACGCTCCTCGCTGTCCTCGCCCCCGCCGCCGCCGACGGCTTTGAAGCGGCCACCTTCGGCACTTACGCCTGGGCCTTCGGCCAGGGTGTGCTGGTCGACCTCACGCCCTGCGTCTATCCGCTGATCCCGATCACGGTCGCCGTCTTCGGGGCCCAGGGTGTGTCACGCGGGCGGGCGTTGTTTCTGGCGAGCGCCTACGTGCTCGGCATGGCCACCCTCTATTCCACCCTCGGCATCGTCGTCGCGCTCACCGGCGCCCGGTTCGGCGCCTGGCTCGGTCAGCCCGAGGTCGTGATCCCGATCGTCGCCCTGCTGCTCGCGCTCGCGGCCAGCATGTTCGGCGCCTTCGACCTCCAGCTGCCCGCCAGCGTGCAGACGCGGCTCAATTCGGTCGGCGGCGCCGGCCCGGTCGGCGCCTTCGCCATGGGTCTCGTCAGCGGCTTCATCTCGGCGCCTTGTACCGGTCCGGTGCTGCTCTCGCTGCTCGCGTACATCGCGGCCACCAGCGCCGAGGGCGACAGCGTGCTTTACGGCGGCTCCCTGCTGTTCACCTACGCGCTCGGCATGGGCACCCTGTTCTTCGCCGTCGCGCTCGGCGCGAGCCTGTTTCGACCCGGCCGATGGATGGAGTACATCAAGAGCTTCTTCGGCATCGCCCTCGTGGTGATGGCGCTATGGTTCCTCGGGCCGCTGAGCCCCGAGCTGCGCAACTTCATGACCGGCACCGCCTGGGGCATGTGGCTCGGCTTCGGCCTGGCGGCCCTGGGCCTGGTCGCCGGCGCGATCCATCTCAGTTTTTATGGCGGCCGCGCGGAGCAGCTGCGCAAGGTCGCGGCGATCCTCGTCACCGTGTTCGGCGCCCAGGTCGCCCTCAACAACATCGTCTACACCCCGCCGGGTGAATGGCGTCACGTCGAGACCCTCGCCGAGCTGGAGGACGCCCTGCGCGGCGCAGGCGACCGCGAGCGCCCGATCGTGATCGACTTCTGGGCGACCTGGTGCGGCCCCTGCCTGAAGATGGACAAGCTCACCTTCCACGACGCCACAGTCGAGCCGATCCTGACCAGCCGCTTCGAGCTGATCAAGATCGACATGACGCAGGAGACCCCGGAGAAGCTGGCGATCTACGAGTCCTTTGCCGCCAAGACCATGCCGGCCGTGCTCGTCTACCCCGGAGACGCCGGGCTCGACGATCACCTCGAGGCGCTGCGCGGCGGCCAGCTGATGCCCACGCCCAAGGTCAAGCTCGACGACTACATGCCCGCCGCCGAGTTCGTGGCCCTGATCGAACCGGTCCAGTGAGCCATCAGGGGCGAAGCCCCGTGAAACCCGAGGGGCATGTCCTTCAGGACATGCCCCTTCGGCCATGCGATCAAAGGCACATCGCGCAGCCGAGGTCCTCGACCTCGCTGACGCACAGGTCGTCCCAGCTGACGTTGCAGCAGAAGGCGTCGAAGTCGCAGACGCAGGCCACCACATCGGGGTCCTCGCAGCCCGGGAGCTCCTTCACGGTGCAGCAGTCGCTGCAGATCCCGCAGGCCAGGCCCTCGACCATCGCCGCGCACTCGGCCGTCCACACGTCGCTGCAGCAGCTCGGGTCGACCGCGCACACGCACGCGGCGACCTCCGGGGTCTCGCAGCTGGCCCCTACGCCCGCCTCGCAGCAGGGGCCCGGCGGCTCCGGACAAACAGCGCAGCCGAACAGCTCGACCTCGGCGACGCACAGGGCGTCCCACTGGGAGTCGCAGCAGAACGAGTCCTGGACGCACACGCAGGCGGCGACGCCGGGGTCGCCGCAGCTGGGCCCGTCTTGCTCCGCGCAACAGTCTGCGCCCTCGCAGCTGCCACAGGCCAGGGCCTCGACGGCGAGCGCACAGTCGGCGCTCCACACGTCGTCGCAGCACCCTGGCAGCTGCGCGCACACGCAGGCCTCGATCGCATCATCGACGCAGCCGGGCCCGACACCGGCCGCGCAGCAGGTGTTCTCGACCAGCCCGCATTGTCCGCAGCCGAACCCCTCGACCTCGGCGACGCAGATCTCGTCCCACTGATCGATGCAGCAGAAATCATCGAGCGCGCACACGCAGGCCTCGATCGCCGGATCGCCGCAGTTGGGCGCGTCTTGCGGGCTGCAGCACTGCGCAGGGCCGCCGCTGTCGGTGTCGGCACCAGTGCTGTCGGTGCCGCCGGTGCTCGTGCCGGTGCCCGAGGTGCCATCGGTCGTGCCCGTCGTCCCCACGGTCTCGGAGCCGCTCGTCCCGGTGCTCGTGCTGTCCGTGCCGCCCGTGCTGTCCGTGCTGATGCCCGTGCTGCTCGTCGACCCGGTCGAGCTGCCCGGCTCGCCGGTGCTCGAGGTCTCGCCGGTGGTCGGCGGCGTGGTCGTCGGATCGGTGGTCGTCACCGGACTGGTGGTGACCTGCGTGGTGCTGCCGGAGCTCGAGCCCTGCCCATCGGTGAGGCCGAGGTCATCGTCGTTGCAGCCGGGCACCGCGCAGAGCAGCGCGAGCAATGCGACCAGTGGCGAAGATCGGGGGCCAGATCGGGGGCCAGATCGGGGGCCAGATCGAAGGCCAGATCGGAGGCCCATGGCCGAGGCTACGAATGGACGCATGCCCCGGTTATAGCCGCGTCACCGGCCGCACCGTCAACCGGCGCTGCCACAATAACGAAGGGCGCAGCTCGGCACCGGCTTGAGCTTGAACATCACGAAGGGGCCGCAGTTACGCACGGAGATCGGGACCTTCCAGTTGCAGTCGTTGCCGTCCCAGTGGAAACACACGTCCCGCGCGACGATCCCGTCGGCTTCTCCCGGGATCACGCCCCTTAGCCAGCCGGGCGCGTGCGTGCCACAGGCGAAGGTCGCCGGCGCGGCCAGAGGCATGGTCGTGCCGGCTGCGCCCGCGAAGCGCGACCACTGGCCCTCGTCCGGCAGGTCCAGATCACACTCGACCTCGCCGACGCTGTTGACGTTGCGCGACGCCTCCTGCAGCACCGCCACGCCCTGGCACTCCGGCGGCAGATCCCCCGAGATGCAGTTGTCGCAGCCATCCGAGGGCACATTGTTGCCATCGTCACACAGCTCCACCCCGGTCTGCACGAAGCCGTCGCCGCAGCTCGCCAGCGCGCAGCCGGCCACGCAGCCGTTGGTGTTGTTCGCGTCGCCGTCGTCGCAGGCCTCCACGCCGATCTGCACGATGCCATCGCCGCAGCTCGCCGACTCGCAGGTGTTCAAGCAGGCGTCGCTGTCGTCGAGGTTGCCGTCGTCGCAGCCCTCGTTGGCCTCGACCTGACCGTTCCCGCAGCTCGCCAGCGTGCAGTTCGCTTCGCAGCCGTCGCCGCCGACGTTGTTGCCGTCGTCGCAGGCCTCGACCCCGAGCCGCCGGTGGCCGTCGCCGCAGCTCGCTCGCTGACAGCCGGCGACGCAGCCGTCCTGGTCGTTCTGATTGCCATCGTCACAGTCCTCCCCGGCATCGACCGATCCGTCGCCGCAGATCGGCTGGGTCTCGGTCGGGTCGGTGGCCGTCGAATCCGTGGGGTCGATCGTGGGATCGGTCGGGAACGAATTGGAGGTCAGCGTGAAGCCGTCGGTCAGGATGTCGCTGAGCGACACATCCGTGAGCGAATCGGTGGCGTCGAACTTGACCACGAGGCAGCCGCCGGCGCTCGCTAGCACGAGCCCGAACGACACCCCGAGTGACAGCCAGCCCGGCGACGACCACGAAATTGCACGCATGCGGACCTCGAGACTACTCGCCGCCGCCATACCGCGGCAAGGGCTCGCTTCGGACCTGCATGGCACAAAAGCGAACCAGCCCGGGCGCCTCTCCTCGTTCATGCACGACATACCAGTCATGCCAGGGCATCAAGATCATACCGGTTGTGCCGGTCATGCCATCCATCCCGGTCATGCGAATCATCGTTAACCCGGGCTCATGAAGCCGCGCAAAGGCTCGCTGGCCGGCGCCCACATAGCCGCAGGTGGGGGCGCCTGCCGACCGTTGACAGCCCTCCGGGCGTCGCCGCATAAGGGTCTTCGATGCCCGCCCCTCTGGAACTCGGCAACTCCATGCGACGCCCGGATCGCGCGCTCGGATGGGTCACGCTGGTCGCCGTCGCTATCGCCGGTTGCAGCGAGACCGCCCAGCGCGAGACCGCGACCGTCACCGAGGCCTCGATGACGGGGCCCGCCACCGCCACCGAAACCGCCACCGATAACCTTCCGACCACCTCGGTCGGCGAGAGCGGCGACGAGTCCGGCGGCGAGCCGGCGGAGGACCCCGGCCGCGTCACCGTGCATCGCCTGAATCGCACCGAGTACAACAACACCGTGCGCGACCTGCTGGGGACCTCGCAGCGGCCGGCCGACAGCTTCCCGGCCGACGACTTCGGGCTCGGCTTCGACAACATCGCCGACGTGCTCAGCACCTCGCCGCTGCAGGCCGAGCTGTACGAGCGCGCCGCCGAGGGCCTGATCACCGAGGCGATGGCGCTGCCGATCACCGAGGCGACGCTGTGGAAGTTCGAGGCCGAGCAGGCGCTCGCCTCGGTCGGCCAGGCGTCGGGCGACGCCTGGAACCTCTATTCCAACGGCGAGGTCTACGCGACCACCGACATCCCCTACACCGGCAAGTACCTGTTCCGGGCCCGGGTCTGGGGTCAGCAGGCCGGCCCCGACCTCCCGCACGTCAACCTCACCGTCGACCAGGTGCCGGTGTTCATGGTCGACACCGACGCCGTCGCCAACGGCGCGAAGATCTACGAGATCGAGGTCGACCTGCAGGCCGGCGTGCACAAGTTCGCCGTCGAGTTCACCAACGACTTTTACGACGAGCCGAACATGGCCGACCGCAACCTGCTGGTCGACTGGTTCAGCGTCGAGGGCCCGCAGGGCCTCATCCAGGGCGATAACGAGCAGCGTACTCGCATCATGATCTGCGACCCGGTCGTCGACGGCGAGGAGAACTGCGGTCGCGCGATCCTGAGGGCCTTCGTGCGCCGGGCCTGGCGGCGGCCGCCGACCGACGCCGAGGTCGACGAGCTGTTCGCCTTCATCACCGAGGCCAAGGCCGCCGGTCAGGACTTCGAGGCCGGCCTGCGCATCGCCCTGCAGGCCGTCCTGATCTCGCCGTACTTCGTCTTCCGCGTCGAGCTCGACCCTGACCCGACCGGCCTGGTGCCGCACCCGATCGACGACCACGAGCTCGCCTCACGGCTCTCGTACTTCCTGTGGAGCAGCATGCCCGACGCGGACCTGTACGCCGCGGCCGACCAGGGCGCGCTGCAGGACCCCGAGGAGATCGAGGCCCAGGCGCTGCGTCTGCTCGACGACCCGCGGGCCGCGGCGCTGATCGACAACTTCGCCGGCCAATGGTGGCTGATCCGCAACGTCGACGTCGCCTTCAAGGACGTGCTGCTCTATCCGCAATGGAACGACGAGATGAAGTCCTCCATGCGCGAGGAGCTGCGTTTGTTCGCCGAGACCTTCTTCGCCGGCGAACGCAGCATGCTGGAGATGTTGACCAGCACCCGGACCTTCGTCGACGAGCGCCTCGCCGACCACTACGGCCTGGCCGGCGACTTCGGCCCCGACTTCGTCGAGGTCGACTTCGGGGCCGCGCCCTTCCAGGGCATCCTCAACAAGGCCGGCCTGATGACGGTGCTCTCGCACGCCGACCACACCTCGCCGGTCAAGCGCGGCAAGTGGGTGCTGGAGAACCTGCTGTGTCAGGTCCCGCCGCCGCCGCCGCCCGGGGTCGACACCAAGCTCGATCCGATCGTCGGCAAGACCCAGCGCGAGGTGCTCGAGGCCCACCGCGAGGACCCCAACTGCGTCGGCTGCCACATCGTGATGGATCCGCTGGGCTTCGGCCTCGAGCACTACGATCCGCTCGGTGCCTGGCGCGACGACGAGAACGGCCTGAAGATCGACCCCTCGGGCACCCTGCCCAACGGCACCTACTTCGCCGACGGCCTGGCGATGCAGACCCTGATCAGCGCCGAGCCCGACTTCAGCAAGTGCGTCGCCCGCAAGACCTTCATCTACGCGCTCGGCCGCGGCACCGCGCTCGCCGACATCCCCTACATCGAGGCGATCGTCGCCGGCTTCGAGAGCAGCGAGTATCGCTTCTCCGACCTCGTCCTCCACCTCGTCACCAGCGACGTGTTTCGCCAGCGCCGCGGCGACCCCTCGCAGTGAGCAGCGCGCCCTGCACCCCTCTCCCGGAGACCGCACCATGAAGCGACGCTTACCTCTCTCACGCCGGACCATGCTTGGTGGCGCCGGCGCGCTGATCGCCCTGCCCTGGCTCGAGGCGATGATGCCGCGAACGGCCCGCCGCGCGACCGCCGAGCCCGGCGATCTGCCGCTGCGCGCCCTGTTCTATTACCTGCCCTGCGGCATCCACATGCCGTCGTGGACGCCCGCCACCGAGGGGCCCGGCTACGCGCTGCCGAAGATCCTCGAGCCGTTGTTGGACGAGCAGTCGATGGTCGACCTGCGCGGCGACGTGCTGGTGCTGAGCGGCCTCGCCAACAACCCGGCCAAGCCGGAGGGCCCCGGCGACCACGCCAGCGGCACCTCGGGGTTCTTGACCTGCACCCACGTGCTCAAGTCCGAGGTCGAATTCCTCAACGACATCTCGATCGACCAGCTGATCGCCAACGCGATCGGCGAGCTGACCCCGCACCGCTCGCTGCAGTTCGGCACCGCCGGCGGCGCCACCATGGGCAACTGCGACAGCGGCTACTCCTGCGCCTACACCAGCAACGTGTCGTGGGCCGATCCGAAGACGCCGCTGCCCAAGCTGTCCGCGCCGCAGGTGATCTTCGACCTGCTGTTCTCCGGCTTCGACCCCGACGCCACCGCCGAGCAGCTCGCCCGCCGCCGCGCCAATCGCCTCAGCGTGATCGACTACGCCGACGGCCAGGTCGAGTCGCTGCAGCAGAAGCTCGGCAAGACCGACCGCGACAAGCTCGACCAGTATCTGACCGGCCTGCGCGAGCTCGAGAAGCGGGTCACCAACGAGCAGACCGAGGCCATCTGCGAGCTGCCGGCGATGTTCTCGGGGGCGTTCCAGGACTATCAGGGCCACGTCGACCTGATGACCGAGCTGATGGTGCTGTCGCTGCAGTGCGACCAGACCCGCGTGATCACCTTCATGCTCGAGAACGCCGGCAGCGGTCGCAACTACGAGTTCATCGGCGCGCCCGGCTCGCACCACGAGATCAGCCACCACCAGAGCCTCCCCGAGAACTACGCCAAGCTCGAGACCATCGACCGCTGGGAGATCGCCCAGTTCGCCAAGCTGCTGCAGCGGCTCAAGAACAGCCCCGAGGGCGACGGCAACCTGCTCGACAACACCGTCGTGTACCTGAGCTCGGAGATCTCGGACGGCAACGCCCACAATCACAACGACCTGCCGGTGCTGGTCGCGGGCAAGCTCGGCGGCGCGCTCAGCCCGGGCCGTCACGTCAAGTACGCCGGCGAGCCGCCGCTCGCCAACCTCTTCATCTCGATCGCCAACGCCTTCGGGATCCCCGCCGGGACCTTCGGCGACGACGGCACCGGCCCGCTCACCGGTCTCAAGGTCTGAGCCGGCACCTGTCTCCAGGGACAGGTCTTTCATGGTTTCACGCCGGATGATCCGGGACGGACCAGGCCGGCGCGACGCCTCGTGCTACCTTGGGGGACGTGGCCGAGGCCCCCTCCCCCTTCGCACTGCTGCTCGGCGCCGCGTTCGCGGCGGCCTCCGGCTTTGCGCTCGCCAACGTGTGGATCCGGCACCGCCGCGCCGTCGCCCGCAGCCGCGCCGGCTG
>NZ_JACCSO010000327.1 GCF_013812955.1 Nannocystis sp.
CCGGGCCCCGAACGCGGCCTGTCCCATCGACCAGGCGCCGCCGCGCCAGCGTCCGCGCAATCCTCGGTGCCGGCTTCTGCGCCGTCTTCTGTGTCCCCCATGGGCCTGTCCCTGCGGCCAGGTCCAGCCGCGCCCTCGATCGGCCTGTCCCTGCGACCAGGTCCCTCCACGCCCTCGATCGGCCTGTCGCTTCGCCCCGCCGCGGGCGTCGGCGACGACCGGGCCGGCGACGCCGCGGCCGCTCCGGCGCGCATGCGCGGCCTGTCCTTTCAGACAGCTCCACCGCCGCCCGACGAGCTCGACGAGCTCGACCTGCCGATCGCCGACGACTGGGACGAGCTCGATCCCTCCGAGATCCCTCCGCCCGCGCCCCGCGGCCCCGTGCCCACCTATGCGCGTCCCTTCGCGCTTCAGACGCCGCAGGGTCCGGATCCCGGTCCGACTCCGCCGCCCCCGGTCGCGCGCGCCGTGCTCATCCACCCGGGGGTGCTGCGCAGCTACAGCGAGCGCCTCGAGCTCGTGCTCGACCCGCGCACCCCGCTGCCTCTGGCGATGAGCCAGCTGCACCGCCTGCGCGTCCCCGACCTGCGCCGCGTCGCCGCTGCCCGGCGCCTCACGCCCGCGCTGGTCACCGCCGCCCGCCGCCGCGTGGGGAGCCGATGACCGACCTCCTGCGGCGCACGATGTTCGCCGAGCTGCGCCACATCGCCCCGACGCCCCATGTGGGGAGCCGATGACCGACCTCCTGCAGCGCATCGGCGGGGTCCTGATCGCCCCGCGCGCGATGTTGGGCGAGCTGTCCCCGGAGACAGGTCGCCGCGACGGCGCGCTGCTGCTCGCCGCGTACCTGCTGGCCGTCGCGGTGCTCCCGATCGGCGACACCCTCGCCGACTTCTGGGCCCTGCGCAGCCTCACCGCCGCGCCCGGTCTGCTGCGCGCGCTGCTGCCGGCCCTCCCGTGGTTGCTCACCGCCGCCGCCCTCGACTGGCTGCTCGGCGCCGGGCGGGCCCATCGCATCGCCCTGTGCCTGGTCCCGCTGCTGGTGATCGACGCCGGCGCGCACCTGCTGACCGACCTCGGCGTGAGCCTGCCCAGCCCGAGCTACGCCGCGTCCGTGCTCGGCGCCCTCGCGGCGCTGCTGCTCGCCGCACGCGTGCGCGGCGCGATCCCCATCACGCCGGCCGCGAGCACCGAGCTGTCCTCCGGGACAGCTTCGCCTGCGCCCCCTGCACCTGTCCCCGGGGACATGCCCCTAAAAACAGCATCCGGCCAGCGCCGGCTCGCCCAGACCCTCGGCGGGCTGATCTTGGCCCTGGTCGCCGTCCGTGGTTTCACCGATATCAACCGACTGGTCGCGCGCTGGCCGACGCTCGCGCCGGTCGCGGTCGGCGCGGCCCTGCCCGAGTTCGCGGTGCCGCTGCTCGACGGCGGCACCTTGCGCAGCGCCGACCTGCTGGCCCGGCCCCACCTGCTGATCTTTTGGACCACCTGGTGCGGCGTGTGCAAGGCAGAGATGCCGATGTACCGCGCCCTCGCCGATCGATACGCCGCACGCGGGCTCCAGGTGATCGCCGTCAACGCCGACCGCGAGGGCGAGGTCGCGGAGCTGGTCCGGGACTACCGGGTCGCGCACGGGCTGCCCTTCCCGATCGCCCTCGACGACCGCTCGATGGTCCGCCGGTTTCGCGTCGAGATGTTCCCCCACCTCGTGCTCATCGACGCCACCGGGCAGATCCGTCACGTCCATCAGGGTCGCAGCTTCGAGCGTAACCTCGCGGCCGAGATCGAGGCCGTGCTCCCCTGAGCCGCGCCCGTCCCGCTACCATCCGCGCCGTGCGACGTTGCCTGCTCCCGGCGCTCCTTCTCCTGGCCTGTAACCCCGCCGCGGCGCCCGCGGACACCGACTCGAGCGCCACCACCTCGGCCGGCTCGAGAACTTCGGACACCTCGGACGTCTCGGCCACCGGTGAGCCCACGGCCACCGACGAACCAATGAGCACCGGCGAACCCGGCAGCGAGACCGGCCCGGCCGACAGCAGCGGCGGCGAGGCCCAGGACACGCACGATACGGACGTGAGCCCGGTCGAGTTCCAGTGCCAGCCCGGCATGGCCCCGAGCGACCCCTTCATCGACTGCGTCGAGTCGTTCCTGCCGGAGGGCGCCGTATTCGGCCAGGACCGCTTCCCGGAGGTCGTGTACGGCCCCCCGGTCGCCGGCTCGCCGAACATGGGCAGCCTCGACGTGCTCTCACTCGGCTGCGGCGGAGCGATCACCCTGTACTTCGACGCGCCCGCGATCGTCGACGGCCCCGGCCCCGACTTCATCGTCTTCGAGAATGCGATCCCCGCCGGCACCGGCACCTTCGCCGAGCCCGCGCGCGTGCTCGTCAGCGACGACGGGCTCGTGTGGCATGCATTCCCCTGTGACCCGGTCGCCGACGACACCCTGACCGGCTGCGCCGGCGTCTCGGTCGTGCATGCCGGCGACATGACCGACCCCACCGACCCCGCGCTCGCCGGCGGCGACGCCTTCGACCTCGCGATGCTCGGCCTGTCCACCGTCCGCTACGTGCGCCTGCTCGACGTCGGCGTCGCCTACTACGGCGATCGCATGTGGTGTGGCGGCGGCGGCGGCGGCTTCGACCTCGACGCGATCGCCGTCGTGCACGGCGCCTGACGCCAAACCATTGCCCTGTCGCCTAAACGGGCGGCCAGGGCCCACGCCGGCCCGCGCGGGCCCGAATCACCGCCCCATCGACCGCATGAACAGCGCCAGCAGCCGGCCCGCCGCGTGGTCCGGGCTCATGCGTCCGTCTCGCACCTCGGCTGCGACCGCCGCTTGCTCACCTGCGACCGCCGGGTCGGCGTGGAAGCGTTCGAGCAGCCCGGCCTCGATCGCGCGCTCCATCCAGTACACCTGCTGGCGGGCCCGGTTCTCGCTGAACACACCCGCCGTCGCGAGCGCGGCCCGGTGCTCGCGGATCGCCTGCCACAGCGCCGCGACGCCGTCCTGCGTCTGCGCCGAGCAGGTCAACACCGTCGGGGTCCAGGCCGGGTAGCGCGGGCGCATCAGGTGCAGCGCCGCGCGATACTCCGCCTGGGCCCACCTCGCCGCCTTGACGCCCTCGCCGTCGGCCTTGGTGATCGCCAGGACATCGACCAGCTCGAGGATGCCGCGCTTGATGCCCTGCAGCTCGTCGCCCGCGCCCGCGAGCATCAGCACCACGAAGCAGTCGACCAGCTGCGCGACCATCACCTCTGACTGGCCGACCCCGACGGTCTCGACCAGGACCACGTCGTAATTGGCGGCCTCGCACAGCAGCAGGGTCTCGCGGGTGTGGCGGGCCACCCCGCCGAGCTCGCCCAGCGTCGGCGTCGGCCGCACGAAGGCCCGGGGGTCACGTGCCAGCGACTGCATGCGGGTCTTGTCGCCGAGGATGCTGCCGCCGCTGCGCAGCGAGCTCGGGTCGACCGCCAGCACCGCGACGCGATGCCCGAGCCCGGTGAGGTGCCCGCCGAGCGCCTCGATCAGGCTGCTCTTACCGACCCCTGGGACCCCGGTGATGCCGATGCGATGGGCCCCGCCGGTCCAGGGCAGCAGCGCGGCGACCACCGCCTGCGCGAGCACCTGATCGTCGGCGCGCCGGCTCTCGATCAGGGTGATCGCTCGCCCGAGCACTGCGCGGTCGCCTGCGCGTACACCGGCCACGTACTCGTCGACGCCGAGGCGGTGTTTGGTCATGCGCCGCGCGCACGATACCCGCGCCACGCCCGGACAACCAGCCCCGGGCCGGGGATCGGCGCTCGCGGCCGGTGATCCCGTCGGTCCGGCGCCCGTCACCGGCATCCGGGGCGTCCGCGCGCCTGTACGTCGCCCGCCGCGCTGACATATCATCTCGCCGATGCCCGCAGCGCCCCACCGGCCCCTCCCCTCGCGGGCGGGTCTCGCACGCCGGGCGCTGGCTGGCTTTTTGACCATGTCTCTTGCGACATCCGGGAGCTCCGCGGCGGCGGCCCCGGCGGGCTCGGCCCCGGCGGCGGATCCGGCGCTGGAGGCGGTCAACAAGCGCTACCAGGAGGGTCGGGCCGAGCGCGACGCCGGCGACTTCGTGACCGCGGCCGAGTCGTTCATGGCCGCGTTCACGGACATCCCGCCGAAGTCGCGGGAGATCCGGGCCAGCGTGCTCTTCGACCTCGTCGACGCGCGCCGCAACGCCTTCGCCGAGGGCGAGGGTCCCGGGCAGATCTGCGAGTGCCAGCGCCTGCTCGTCGAATATCTGGCGGAGGTCAAGCAGCTCCTGGGCGCGCGCGCCGAGAAAATCCCGGACACCCGCAAGGCGCGCAAGCTGCTGGCCGAGGTGCGCAAGCAGATCGCCGCCGTCAAGGCCGAGAACCCGCTCCTCGACTGCGCGACCACCACGGTCGTGCGCCCCGTGCCCGAGCCCGAGCCCGCGGCGGCCGGTCCCGACCCCGCCCAGCTCCGTCGCGCCCGCACCCTCGTGATCGCCGGCGGCGTGACCACCGGCCTCGGCGGCGTGTTCCTCGGCGTCATGGCCGGCGGCCTGGCGATCGGCCAAAAAGCGGAGCATGACGGCTCGACCCGCACGTCGACGGCCCTCGCCGGCGGCGCGCCGCTCTCGGAGGACGACCCCGAATTGCAGTCGATCGTGCGCCGCGGTAAGACCGGCAACCAGCTGGCGATCGCTGGTGGCATCATCGCCACCATCGCCGTCGCGGCCGGCGTCACCATGCTCGTGCTCGGCCTGCGCGCCCGCAAGGGCCGCCCGGCCCGCGTCGCCCTGGTCCCCGGCGGCACCGGCTTCACGCTGCGTTTCTGACCCAGGTTTCGCCCGTCACTGTTGGAAACACTGAATTATTGGCCCCGCCGTCGTCTGCAACTACGGCGAGGTTGTTCCCCGGGACAGCCTCACCGTCTTTGACTTCCCCGCCGGCACCGTCGTTGCACCATCACTCTCGGCGAACACCGCCGGCCTCGCCGCCGCCTACACCCCTCCATCGTTGCTCGTCATGCGCGCGGGGAGTACCATGTCGCGCATGATCGCCGCTGAGCAGGGGGAGGGGGAGGGGGAGGATCGGCTGCAGCGCTTCCGCCGTTGGATGGCCCAGCTCGACCCCGCCGGCGACCCCGCACGTGCCTTCGCCGCCGGGCTATACCTCTCGTACCCACGCGCGGTCAGCCAGCGGATCGCGGCGCGCTTGGAGATCGCCCCCGCTTCGACCCATCTGTTAATCGGAGGGGTCGGCTCCGGCAAATCGACCGAGCTTCTCGCCGTCAAACAACGTCTTGCTCGGCGAACCACCGACACAAGGATACTTTACCTCGACGTCAGTAAGGGCCATGACATCGCCAAAGTCGCCCCTGGCGTAGTCATCGTCCAGGTCGGTCTCGCGCTGGCGCCGCCGGAGGACGAACGCGACGAAGATGAGCAATACGCGGTCCGCACCCTGCGTCACCTCGCCGAGGGGTACGATGCCCATCCACCGGACTATGATGATAACGACGGGAGCTTCCACGTCCCAGGGATCCTCCATCCGCCCGACCGCTTCACCGACGAGGTCGTCACGGCCAGAGACGCCGTGCAGACCCTCCGCGGGAGCCAGACCAACCTCGTCGTTCTCATCGATGGTCTCGATCGCATGACCAACCTGTCCGCCTTCGAAAGGGTTGTGATCAACGATGTCGCTGCGCTCACCAAAGACGGTATTGGCGTGGTGCTCGTCGGCCCGCTCCGGAGTCTCTACGGCATCGATCATGCAACTACGCAGCGCTTCGACGAATCTCATTACCAGCCCTGGATCGACCAATCCTCCTCGCCGGAGGTCTCCGAATTCTTGCAGCACGTCTTGCGCAAGCGCCTGCCCCAGGAGGCCATAGGCGACCGCGAGCTCGACAATCTCGCCTACTTCTCCGGCGGCGTCCTCCGCGATCTCGTCGCCCTAGCCCAACTAGCCTGCCTCGAGGCCTACATGGGAGACTCCGACACCATTGGCCCGGAGCAGGTTAACACGGCCATCGACACGTTCGGACGAAACCATATGCAGGGCCTGCGGAAGACCGACCTCGACGTGCTCGAGCGGGTCCGCAAGACAGGAAGCTTCGTCCATACCTCGGACGATGACCTCGCGCTGCTCATGACCCGGAGGGTCCTCGAGTATCGCCACGACGGCCGTCCGCGCTACGTTGTCCATCCGACGATCAACCAATTTCTTGGCGATATGCTGGCGGAAACATCATGACCACCCGCCCGCGCTCCCTCGGGACGACCGCCCTCGCCCTTCGCCTGCACGCTCTCCGGGGAACCACCACCTATTTCGCATACCTGGCCCCGCGCGCGGCCATCGCCCGCACGCTCGCCGAACTCCGCGACGACCTCGACGCCTACGCCGACGACGAGGGACCTATAACGATCGCCGACGCGTCATCCGCCGGCGCAGCGGTCCTCTTGGACGAGACCTGTCCCGCGGCCGCTGACTTTTTCCTCCTCGATGTGGGCGCCTACCAGGAGGCGGACTGGCGGATCCTCGACCGCCGTCGCTCCGAGTTCGCACGCACCGGCGTCACCGTGCTCGTTATGACCCCAGACAGCTTTGACGCCATCATGCGCGTCGCGCCGAACCTCGCCAGTTGGCTCGGCGGCAATGTGCTATGCCACGACGACCCCGCCCTTGCCCCCGGCCAGCGCGAGCGCAGCCTCGCCGGCCTCCGCGAGTGGTCAGGCAAGACCGACAAGGAGGTCCTCCGCGAGGCCCAGGAGGGCCGCCTGCCGCGAGACCCCGAGTATGCCGAGTGGCTGATGCTCCTCGGCAGAGGGGACCTCCTCGATGGCTGAAAATGGCGGCCTCTCCGAACTCCAGACCTACGCGATCGAACGACCGCTGAAGCTTGGCCCTCGCGCGAGGGACCTCAAACAGAACCTCGTACGGACCCTCGTCGCCGCCCGCAACGCAAAAAAATTGCAGACTAGCCACGACAGCATCGCCCAACAGGTAAAGCTACTCGACGAATCGAAGATGGCCGAGGAAGTGCCGGAGGTCTACCACGACCTCAAAAAGGAAAAGCAGCACCAGGGCGCGTTCTGTATTCACGGTTGCCCCAAGAATTTCGGTCGCGATCCGGATGCGCCACGGTTCCTGCGCGATGACGGCGCTTGGTTCGACTTCAGCATCGTCGTCCGCGAGTCACCAGAAGGCCTGCTTCTCCTCGCTTACGACTACGAGATCCGTTTCGCGCCGACCCGCGCTGGCGTCATCCCGGCGATCGGCACGGCGTTCCTGCGCTTCGATCTCAACCTCCCCGGCCAGGATAACCAGCATCGCGACCTGCGCTGCCACATGCACCCCGGCTCCGACGATATCCTGATCCCTGCACCCTTGATGACCCCCCAGGAGGCCCTGTGGCTGTTCATCCATGGCTTTCGCCCGTCGCCCACACGCGAGCCACGGACAGCGCCCCAGCGTGACGTCGGCGCGCCTTCCGAGCGCAAGTCTCGCATGCCAACCGCCTTCGAACTCGCCTGGTTGACCACGACCGCGGCAAAGTGGACCACTAAGCCTACGACCTCGTGACTCTCGGGACAGGCGAGACGCGAAATCGCTACGAGAGGGCGATGCAAGCCGCCCCACTCGAGGCGCCTGCACGTCTGCCCCTTGAAGCCACGACCGCAGCGGCGCCGACTGTGCTTCTTCTCGGCGCATGAGCCGACGGCGGCGCGCTCCTGGCACTTGGCTTTTGGCGCCGGCGATGTTGCCAATGTTGCCGATGTTGCCGTCGTAGGTGGTGGAGGTGACGAACACGCGCCACGGGATGTTGCGCGGCGGGGTGCAGGCGTCGTTCCATTCGAGGTTGCCGTCGTCGCGCTCCTCCGGACCGTCGAGGTGGAGGAGCTGATGGCCGCCACCGCACTGGGCCACCTTGCCATGCCGCCCCCGAGGTCGCCCGATCGACGAGCTTCGCGCGGCTTACTGCTCAGCGCAGAAGATTCGCGCGGGCAGGAGACTCAGCGCCCGAGCTGCGCCCGCACCCGGGCCAGGTTGCTGGCATACAGCGGCTGGCGGGCGTCGAGGGCCTGGGCCCGCGCGAAGGCGGCCGCCGCCGCTTCCAGCTCGCCGCGCCCCTCGAGCACGATGCCGAGGTTGTTGTGCGCCTCGGCGAGGCTGTCGTCGATGGCGATCGCCTCGCGGTACTGAACGATCGCCCCGCTCGCATCGCCGTGTTTGCGCAGCGCGTTGCCGAGGACCAGATGCGGCCGCGCGTCCCTCGGCGCGAGCTTCACAGCGCGTCGCAGCAGCGGCAGCGCCCGCGGCAGCTGCCCGCTCGCCATCAGCACGATGCCGAGCTCGATGTTGGCGCGCACGTGGTCGGGCTCGCGCTGCAGCGCCCGCTCATAGGCCGAGATCGCCGCGGCCGGCTCGCCGAGCAGCTGGCGAAACGCCCCGAGGTTGACCGCCGCCTCGACGTCGTCGGGCGCCCGCGCGAGCGTGCGCTCGAGCCGAGCCACCTGTCCCATGAGCCACTTGCGACGAAAGGCCTCGTCGAGGGCCGCGAGGTCGCGCGGATCCTCGGGCTCGACCTCGAGGATCAGCTCGGCCATCTCGTCGGTGGAGGCCGGGCCGTGGACCACCCGCCGCGGCGGCGAGAACTGGTTGTGGGGGTTTTGCGCGGAGTTGTCGAAGCTCCAGTCCATGTGGATCGTGCTGCCCCGGGGCAGCCGCAGCGGCGCGACCAGCTGGTACTGGTCCTGCCAGTTGAAGTCCCAGTCGTCGATCGCGATCAACCACTCGCGCGAGCCGTCGGGCAGCATGGCCCAGGCCTCGAGGCGTTTTCCCAGGTAATGCGCGTGCGGGTACACGCTGGTGATCGCGACGTCGAGCGGCATCGTGAACTGGTCGCGCACGTGCACGTCGCGGGCGCCGGCCGGCAGATCGATGTCGCTGTTGACCAGCTCCATGGCCAGCGCCGGGCGGGTCGCCGGGCGTTTTGCGAAATACAGGCCGATCTTCGCCTGCACCGGCTCGGGCTTGCCCGAGGGGCGCAGGTGCAGCTGCAACACCAGATCCGAGCCGCCGTGCAGCCGCCACGAGCGCGCGTCGGAGCCGGGGTCCGGGAGCTTGCCGGGGGTGTAGCCGAGGAAGCGCCCGTCGGGCATCAGCGCGCCCGCGAACACCATGCCGTCGAAGCCCGGCGCCGGGTCCTCGGCGTCGAGGCGGCGCACGCTGCCGCCGAGGTCGACGCGCAGCACCCCGTGGTGCACCACCCTGGCGTTGATCGGCTGGATCTCCAGGGCTCGTACGTGGCGCAGCGGGCCCGGCGGGACCGGGATCACGAAGTTGCGGTAGATGTCCTGACCGTCGGCCCGGAGCGTATACGCGGGGCCAGTGTCGAGCACGAGGTCCGGCTCGCCGAGCTGCCAGCCCGCGTGATGCACCGGGGGAGCGGGCGCGCGCGACAGATCTCCCGCAGGAGCCCCGGACGCGGCCCAGCGCGCCAGCGTGGCGCGGCTCGGCGCATCGAGTCGGCGCGCACCGACGAATTCTCCGTGGTCCGGCCGCGGCAACCAGGGCGGCATATATCCGGAGGTGGTCACCTCCGCGATCTGGGCGGCGTGATCGTGCACGTCGTCGTATGTGGTGAGGGCAAACGGCGCCGGGCCGCCGGTATGATGGCAGGTCGTGCAATGCGCGTACACGATCGGCGCGACGTGTTCGGCGAAGGTCGGCAGGGCGGGCACGGCCGGCGCCGCTGTCGGCTGCGCCACCGGCCGCTCAGCCGTGACTTTGGGCGGCGGATCGGCGCTGCCGCAGGCGATCGGCGCGAGCGCGAGGACCAGGCGGGCGAGGCGTTTCATTGCAGGTCCGAGATGTAACATCCAATCGCGCGTCCCTGGGCCGGCCGGGGCGCCTCGCCGCGCAGCAGCGCCTCGACCGCGTCACGCAGCTCGTGCGCGCTGGCCTCGGGGCGGATCTTGCCGAAGTCCTGCACGCGATCGTCGATGCGACCGCGATAGACCGGCCCGGCGCCGCCGGGTCCGAACACCGCCGCCTC
>NZ_JACCSO010000351.1 GCF_013812955.1 Nannocystis sp.
GGCCACCGCGCCGGCGCCCCGCTGCATCGCGCCGCCGGAGGCCGGGCTCGGTCCGGTCGCTGCGCCGGTGCAGGTGACCGCTTTCCTCGATCCCCTGGCGCCCGGGACCCTCGCGCTGTGGCTCGAGCTGCGCCGCATGGTCAGTGATTTTGGCGGCGAACTGCGGGTCGAGGTCGAGCCGGTCACGAGCCCGATGCTCCGCGACGCCGGCACCCTGCGACTCATGCGCTGGTTCATCGCCGCGAGCGACATCGGGCTCCAGGAGGGTGCGTTGCGCCTGATCGACCGCGACGGCCGCGAACGGCTGGCGCTTCGGCTCGGCCGGCCGGACGGCGCGGGGGCGCTCGCGGCCGAACTCGGCAAGTCGGCCGGAGAGATCCAACCCGATGCCTGCAGTGAACAACGCCTCGAGGCCAGTCGCCGGGCGCTGCGTGGCCAGCACCAGCGCGCTGGCGGTTACCTCGGCCGACCACCCCTGTTCGCCCTGCCGGAGCGGCTAGCGATCGAGGACACAGGCAGCCTCGAGCGGGTGCGCGGCGAGGTCGCCCGGGAGCTCCAGATCTTGCGTGGCGGACGTCGACCCGGGCTGCGCGGCAGCTACCCGCCGCTGCGCTCGGGCGTGAGCCTGCGGCTGGTCCGTCCCCCGGCCGCCGCCGGCATGCTCGTCGGCGGTGTCGGCCTGCCGCACCGCCTCGTCATGTTCGTCGAGCATGACGAGCACCCGAACCTCGCCAACCTCGCGCCGGTGCTGGAGTACCGGCGCCAGCATCCCGGCGAGGTGGCGATCCAGGTGATCGCCCGCGGCTCGACTGCCGCGGCCCGGCAACTGCGGCAGCGCCTGTGCGCCGCCCGGCACCTCGGCTTGGAGCTGGAATATCTGCGCCGCCTCGCCCGTGACCCGATGGCCCGCTGGACCGGCGCGACGGAGGCGGTGCCCCTGACCCAGCGGCTCGACGAGGCCGCCGTGGCGCATGAGTGTGAGCTCGCCGAGGCCGAACTCGAGCCGGGTCCTTCGGGTCCACGCGGGCTGCCGGAGGGGACCTGGCTCGATGGGACCGCCGTCGGTCAGGGCGATCTCGAGGCGATCGGTGTGCGTATCATCGGCTTGGAGGCCGCCCAGCGACCCCTCGATGCCGTATTCTCGGCGGCAGCGCCCGCCGAGCTCTAAACCCGGTATCCACGAGAGCTCTGGCCCGCAGCCGGCATTATCCTCGCAGCCCCCACTCGAAGCAGGTCGCACGAAGATGGAGATCAAGCACTGGGCAGCCACCGATGTGGGACGAAAGCGGTCCCACAACGAGGACAACTTCCTCATCGACAAGAACCTCAACCTGTTCGTCGTCGCCGACGGGATGGGGGGACACGCCTCGGGTGAGGTGGCCAGCGCGATCGCCGTGCACACGATCCGCGACGTCGTGTTCGCCGAGCGCGACTTGCTGACGCGCTACACCGACTTCGACGCGACCGCGCAGATGGAGCTGTGCACCCTGCTCGAGTACGCGGTGCACCACGCCTCGGCGCAGATCTTCCGCAAGGCCCAGCAGGAGCCGGAGAAGCGCGGCATGGGCACCACCGTGGTCGCCCTGCTGATCATCGGCCAGCGCGGCTTCATCGCCTACGTCGGCGACAGCCGGATCTACCTCAGCCGCAACGGCGTCATCTACCCGCTGACCGAGGATCACAGCCTGATGAACGAGCTGATCCGCAGCGGCAAGGTCCGCGCCGATGAGTTCGCGGTCAGCCCCTACGCGAACTTCAAGAACGCGATGACGCGGGCGGTCGGCGTCTACGAGCACGTCGAGGTCGACATCCTCGACTTCGAGATCCTGCCCGGCGACGCGTTCCTGCTCTGCTCCGACGGCCTCTACGACTACCTCGAGGACCCCGAGATCACCAGCAACCTCGCGCTGGCCAACATCGAGGACATCCCGGGTCGCTTCATCGACCTCGCCAACAGCCGCGGCGGCAAGGACAACGTCACCGCCCTGGTCGTGCAGGTGTCGCACGACGAGAGCTCGGCGACCCGCGCCGCGCAGCTCCACTTCACCGTCGAGACCCTGCGCCGCATTCCGCTGATGGATCAGCTGTCGTACCAGCAGCTGGTCAAGATCATGAACATCGCCCGCATGCAGCAGTTTCGGGTCGGCGAGGTGGTGTGTCGCGAGGGCAGCGCCGGCGGCGACCTCTACGCCGTGCTCGACGGCGCGATCACCCTGTCGCGCGGCGGCATGCCGATGAGCACGCTGAACGCCGGCGAGTGCTTCGGCGAGACCGACCTGATCGCCGGCGAGCTCGCGCGCGCGACCGCGATCGCCGACAAGCCCGGCAAGCTGCTGAAGATCGACCGCAAGGACATCCTCGAGGTCCTGCGCCGCGACGCCTCGCTCGCCTCCAAGCTGCTGTGGAACCTCGCGCGCGAGCTCGGCAAGCGGCTCGAGGACGCCCAGATGTCGCTGAGCAAGGCCGGCGGCGAGGACCGCACGATGGTCGTCGACATCGACGAGGCCACCGACGCGCCGGAGGCCATCGAGGAGTCGACCAACCCGCGCGCGGTGGTCGTGATCCCCAAGCTCACCAAGGCCGAACCCGAGCTCGTCGAGGAGATCGAGGAGTTCGAGGATGTGCTCGATGAACCCGTCTGACGCCTCACCCGGGGCCTCCGACGCGGTCTCGCCGGAGGAGGCCGCGCTGCTCGCCGCCGCCTGGGAGATCCGCGGCGCGGCCCGGTGTCCGTACAGCAACTTCGCCGTCGGCGCCGCGCTGCTCGACAGCGAGGGCCGGGTGTGGACCGGCGCCAACGTCGAGAACGCCAGCTACACCCTCGGCCTCTGCGCCGAGCGCGTCGCCATCTTCTACGCGCTGACCCACGGCGCCCGCGACTTCACGTGCGTCGCCGTGGTCACCGGCGCCGCCGAGCCGTCCTCGCCCTGCGGCGCCTGCCGGCAGATCCTCCACGAGTTCGCCCCCAACGCCGTGATCATCAGCGCGGTCGCCGACGGCCGACAACTGCGCACCACGGTCCGCGAGCTGTTGCCCTTCGGCTTCGACGCCTCGTCCCTGACGACACGCGCCTAAAGGCCCGACATGACCCCGCCCGGCCGCGTGACCCCCGACGACGCCTCCGCGTCGGGACCCGCCGATGATCGTGGGCTGTCCGAAGCGCCAGGTCCATCAGGACCTGGC
>NZ_JACCSO010000393.1 GCF_013812955.1 Nannocystis sp.
GGCCGCCGGGGCCGGGCACGGGCGAGGCGACCTCGAGCGAGGGCCAGCCGCCGGTGGCGGGCCAGGCCTTTCCGGGTCAGGCGGGGGCGACCGAGGAAAATCCAGGGCGATCTCTTCCAGCCAGGGACCCCTCGGATCCAGGGACGGCGGTCGGGACCCTCGGCGCGGTCAGCTCAGCCGAGCAGCATGCCAGTGAGGTCGGGCTGCAGATCCTCAAGCGCGGCGGCAACGCCGTCGACGCCGGGATCGCGGTGGCCTTCGCGCTGGCGGTGACCCACCCGTCGGCCGGGAATCTCGGCGGCGGCGGCTTCATGGTGCTGCGCATGGCGGATGGCCGGACGGCGGCGTTCGACTACCGCGAGGTCGCGCCGGGCGCCGCGTCGCGCGACATGTACCTGGATGCGGCCGGTGATCCGGGGCGTCGCAGCGTCGACGGCGCGAAGGCTGCGGGGATCCCCGGGACGGTCGCGGGGATGGAGATGGCGCACGCCCAGTTCGGGACGATCCCGTGGGCGGAGCTGGTGGCGCCCGCGATCCGCCTGGCGCGAGAGGGCCACACCCTCGACAGCTTTCACGCCGAGGACCTCGAGAACGGCGTCGAGCGGATGATGAAGATCGGGATGGCCGACTCGGCCGCGAACTATCGCAAGCCCGATGGCAACAACTTCGCGGCCGGGGAGATCTGGAAGCAGCCGGATCTCGCGCGCACGCTCGAGCAAGTTGCGAAAGACCCGCGCAATTTTTATGAGGGGCCGCTGGCCGCGGACATGGCGACCAAGGTCCGGGCGCTCGGCGGGATCTGGAGCGTCGCGGATCTCAAGGGCTACCGCGCGATCGCCCGCGAGCCGATCGTGTTCACGTACCGCGGCCACGAGATCGTGACGATGCCGCCGCCCTCGGCCGGCGGGGTGGTGCTGCGCCAGCTGCTCGCGGCCAGCGAGATCCTCGAGATCTATCGCAAGCCCTGGCACAGCGTCGACGAGATCCACCTGTACGTGGAGGCGGCGCGTCGCACCTACGCCGACCGCAATTTTCTGCTCGGCGATCCCGCGTTCGTGCAGATCCCGATGGCGCGCCTGCTGGACCCGACGTACTTGCGCGGCCGCCTCGCTGACGTCGACCTGCAGCAGGCGACGCCGTCCAGCAAGGTCGGGGCCGGGCTGGCGCCGGGCAAGGAGTCGCTGCAGACGACGCACTTCAGCGTGGTCGACAAGGCCGGCAACGCGGTCGCCAACACCTATACGCTGAACACCAGCTTCGGGGCCAAGGTTGTGATCCCGGGCACGGGCGTGCTGCTAAATAACGAGATGGACGACTTCGCGGTCAAGCCGGGTTCGCCGAACACCTACGGGCTGGTGCAGGGCGAGCAGAACAAGATCGAGCCGGGCAAGCGCATGCTGAGCAGCATGACGCCGACGATCATCGTCAAGGACGGCCAGCTGCGTGCGGTGGTCGGCACGCCCGGCGGCTCGACGATCTCGACGACGGTGACGCAGATCGTGCGCGCGCTGATCGACTATGGCGTCACCCTCGATGTCGCCGTGAAGGCGCCGCGCGTGCACCATCAGTGGATGCCGGATCGCATCGTCACGGAGCCCACGCTCGAGCCGGCGATCGTCGAGGGGCTCAAGGCCCGCGGGCACACGATCGGCGAGTGGCCGTCGATCGGGCACGCCAACTGCATCGAGGTCGACCCGGCGACGAAGGGCTATCGCGCGGTCGCGGATGTCGGTCGTGACGGCGGCAAGGCGGTCGCGTACGGCCAGGACGCGCCGAGCAGACGCTCCGGCGTCATGAGTGGGGACCGCGTTCAGGTCGTGAACTGAGACGCGCGGTCGACGACGACGGCGCGGGTTAACGACGCTCGAAGGCGAAGGCGCGAGGCGCTGGTGCATCCCGGCGCGTGCGGGGTCGGGCGAAGCGTACGGGCGCTGTGCGGAGGCGAGGTCGGGCTCAGAAGACGATGCCGACGTCGAAGACGAAGCGGCCGTTGCGGTCGTCGATCGGCTTGACGTTGCCGGGGGCGATCGCGTTGGGCAGCAGGACCGCGTAGCCGAGCGCGAGGGTGACGATCTTGATGTTCCACTGCAGGAAGTTGATGCCGACGCTGCGCCGGAAGTCGCGGTTAAACTGCACCTGGGACCACTTCTGGGTCAGGATGCCGAAGTCGAAGAACAGCGAGTGGGCGATCTTTCCGCCGAGGAAGTCGTTGATGGAGACGACCTGGAGGGCGATGGTCGCCAGGGCCCGGATGTGGCCGCCCTGAGCGACGTAGTGGAGGCGCTGGACGCCGCCGCCCACGTCGATGCGCTCGATGTCGACGAGCATGGTCTCGGGCAGCAGGCCGCGCACGCCGAGGTCGACGGTGCCGCCGCCGAAGTAGCGCCAGATCTCGGGCACGCTGCGGGTGTCGGTCAGCGGCAGGCCGGGCAGCGGGATCGCCTGGCCGTAGCGCAGGGCGTAGCGGAAGTTGAGGCGGCCCTGGGTGCGGGGGATCGGGATGAAGTGCTGCCAGGACAGGTCGGCGCGGATGAACCAGTCGATGCCGCCGAGGTAGGGCGAGGCGAACTTGAGGTCGGCCGAGGCGAGGATGCCGTCGTCGGGGTTGAAGGGGTTGTCCTCGACGTTGGTGTAGTTGAAGCCGACCTGCAGCGCGCCGGTGCGGTCGGAGACGATCGCGTCGCGGCGGTTGACGATGCCGGCCGCGCCGCCGTCCTCGGGCACGGCCGGGTCGAACACCGGCTTGACGACGTCCTGCGAGATGTTGGAGCGCTGGATCAGGTAGCCGAAGTAGGTCTGCCAGCGCTTGTTGATCGGATAGGTGAAGGTGAGCGTGCCGATCGCCGAGTCGATGCGACCACGCGCGGGGGTGAGGCGCTGCTGGTACTGACCGCCGAGCGAGAAGGTCAGCGGGCTGGCGAAGATCCGCTGGCGCGTCAGGTTGGCCCGCGCGCTGCGCTCGTAGCAGCGCTGGCCGGCGCAGTCGCCGAGGAAGGGCACACCGGCGGGCACGTTGCTGGTGTTGAAGCCGTAGTGACCGAGCAGCTCGAGGTCCCAGGCGGTGCCCCACATGTTGGCGAAGGTCGGGTGCAAGAACACATAAAACGGGTCGAGGGTGGCGAAGCCGAACCCGCCCTCGAGCTTGAGCGCGTAGTCCTTGCTCTCGCGCATCTCGAGCACGTGGTGGACGACGCACTCGTCGCTGGTGCTGTCGAGCTCGCAGCCGACCGGGTACGGGGTGATGTCGACGCTCTCGGCGACGCCGAGGCCGTCGATGTTGTCGCGGGTCTGCTCGGAGTCGGCGCGGCGGTACTGGGCGCCGGCCTGGTGGGCGAACTGGCGGCGCAGGGCCCAGCCGCGGGTCTTGAAGTTGCCGCGCAGGAGGGTGTCGCCGAAGGTGCCCTTCTTGCCCTCGTAGACGGAGAGCTCGGCCTCGAGCTCGACGGCGGTGCCGCTGGTGAAGGCCTGGCACATGCCGATGTCCGGGTCGGCGAGGCGGCGGGCGTTGGGCACCGCCATGACCTGGCCGGTGGCGGGGTCGGTGTAGAGCCAGCGCAGCTCGGCGTCGGCGATCGGGAAGCCGCTGTCACGATAGCGGTCGATGACGGCCTCCTCGACGTCGCGGTCGAGGCCGAGGGAGACGGCGACGCCGCCGGGCCGGGTGTCGCCCTCGCGGCGCATCGGGGTGCCGGAGAAGATCCGGCGCGCGCCCCATTCACCGTCGGTGTGCACCGGCAGGTCCTCGATGTTGCGGTCGCCGGGGATCGGTACGTCGAGGTAGCGGACCTGCTCGTTGCGGCGGGCCGTGAACACGCGCGGGCCGGGCTCGACGGTGATGCGCACGTAGAGGTTGGCGCGGCCGCGCTTGCGCAGCGCCGCGAGGCCGGCCGGGCTGAAGTCGCGCTCGGCCCAGGTGGGGTTGGGCTCGCGGCGCAGGATGGTGTCGACGTCGGCGGTGGCGTGCTCGCCCTTGCGGTTCAGACCCTCGGGCCAGAAGGCGACGTCGACGACGGCGCGGGCGCACAGGTAGCCGCGGTCCTGGAAGCGGGTGATGAGGGCGGTCAGGTCGTCGACGACGTGGGCCTCGGTGAACCGGCCGCCGCGCTTGAGCTTGCGCTCGAGGTCGAATTGCCGCTCGATGTCGTTGGCGACCCGTGGTGGCACGCCGCGGGTGATGACCTGCTCGACGCTGCGGATGGTCGTCAGCGGGCCCTCGTTGATCTGGAAATAGAGGGCGCCGGGGGCCTTGCTGCCGAATTCCTCGTAGCGACCGCGCACGCTGGCGAGCAAGAAGCCCTTGCTCTGATAGTAGGCGCGCAGGTTGGCGGCCTCGCGCACGGCCGCCTGAACGCTGGGTGACTCACGGCGCTTGAACAGCTGCAGCTGGCTGCGCAGGCGCAGGTCGGAGAAGCTGCGGTTGCCTAGGAAGGATGATTTTACGCCGCGGCCGAGGTCGACGGTGACGTCGAGCGGGATCTTGTTGCCGGGCGGGACCTCGCCGCGGCGCAGGTTCTCGTAGGAGGTCTCGATCTGGATCTCCGGGTAGGGGAGGCTCAGCTGCGGGGCGGCGGTGGCCTGGATGATGTTGTCGCGGGGCTCGGCGTAGCGTCGCTCGGCCCGCTCCTTGGCGTCGTCGACCCACTCGCGGGTGAGGCGGGCCGGGAACGGGGTGGCGCGGACCCGCGGCCAGAAGGCGCGTCGCATCCAGCGCTGATCGGCGGGCGGCATGTTGCCGTGCACGGTCAGCTTGCGCCACGGGACCCGGTAAGCCGGGCCCTTCTTGAGGTACACGTGGAGGTCGGCCTCCTCGCTGTTGCGGCCGCAGACGAGCGCGAGATCGGCCTTGCCGCGCAGGTAGCCCTTGTCGAACATGTAGCGCTCGAGGCGCTCGATCTCGTCGGCCTCCCACTGCGCGCAGGCGGGGTCGTCGGGGGCGCAGATCGACGGGCGCGGCTCCCTGCGGGCGGCTTTGGGGGTGGTGCAGTCGCCGCGGGCGAGCGCGCCGGGGCGAGCGGCGACGCTGAGCTCGCGCTGGATGTCGCGCTTCGAGAGCGGGATGTGGCCGCGCACGCGGACGCGACGGATGCTGCGGCCGGGCTCGACGGTGACGGTGATCTCGCCCTTGCCTTCAGGGGTGAAGCGGGCGCGGTAGCCGAGCTGCTGCAGCTGGGCGCTGATCGCCGCGGGGCTGAGGTTGCCGGGCTCGAGGCCGAGGATCTTGCGCAGTCGCACGCTGCTGTCGCCGGGCAGATAACGACCGGCGATGCGCAGGCGCTCGACGTTGGCGAGCAAGATCCCGCGCTCCTCGTTCTCGAGCGCAGGACGTGCGATCAGCTCCTGCTGCTGGGGGCCCGTCGGCAGCAGCACGAAGACGTAGCCCTCGTCGGCGGTGCGCTGCAGCTGGTAGTAGAGGAAGCTGGCGTCGCCGCCCTGCAAGCTGGTGGCGCAGGCGGCCCCGCGCAGGTCGGCCGCGCGCAGGCGCGGGCCGAGCACGAAGCCCTGCTTCTCGAGGCCGTCGAGCACGGCGTCGATCAGGCGCATCGGATCGGCGGCGCTGTCGATCTTGGCGCAGCGACCAGCGCCGGCGGGAGCGGGCGCCTCGTGGTTTTCGGCCCGCTCGCTCGCGCGGTCGGTGGCGTCGTCGGCGGCTTCGGCGAGGTCGTCGGGCAGATCGACCTGCTTGGGCGGGGGCAGCTCGTCGTCCTTCAGAGGCGCCGGTGGAGCGTCGCCGGGTCGTGGGGCGCCAGCCGGGGTTGGGCCGATTGGGGATGGGCCGACCGGGTCGGGGATGTCTGGCGGCTTGCTGGACGTCGGCTTGCTGGGTGCCGGGGTGGGTGGAGGCGTGGGTGCCGGGGTAGGTAGAGGCGTGGGTGCCGGGTGGGGTGTGACGGCGGGGGGCGGCACGAGCCGCCATGGCGAGGCGACGGCCGGGCGCGCGGGGACGACGACGGTGAGACCGACGAGCATTGCGAGCAGGCCGATGCGGGCCACGCGGGAGCGGTGGACGATGCCGGCCATGCGGACAATGCGAGAGCGATCGACCGGAGCCGGGCTAGCGCAGGCTGGGGAGCTGGTAGTCAAGGCGCAGTTCGAGGGATCGCTGGCGGAGGGGGTCGAAGATGATGCGCTCGTTGAAGTAAGAGCGACGGTTGTCGCGAAACTCGAGGGTGGCGGAGTCGAGGAGGCGGAAGCGGACCCGCCAGTCGTAGCTGTTGCGCAGCAGGAGACCAGGGTAGCCGCGAGTGTAACCGGCGCCGATGGTCAGGTTGCCCCAATCACTGCGAAACCACGGGCGCGGGGTCTCGGCGTTGACCTCGAGGCCGAGCTGACCGGCGCGCAGGGCGATGTCGGGGACGTAGGGGGCGAGGCGCGGGGCGTTCTTCTCGACGTAGCGGCCGAGCTTGAGCTCGGTGAGGTTGCCGACCAGGCCGATCGGGCGTCCGAGCAGGCCGCCGCCGCCGTAGCGGCGCACGTTGGCGTCGGCGACCTCCTTGTTGCCGGCGCCGAGCACCAGGTAGTCGACGCACTCCTTGGTGGTGCGGCCGCGGGTCCGCGTGTCGCCCTGAACGATGCAGCGCCAGGTGATCGCGTCGAGGGTGCCGCCGAGCTTGACGTACATC
>NZ_JACCSO010000430.1 GCF_013812955.1 Nannocystis sp.
CCCCGAGGCTGGCCTCGGCCCCGAGCAGCTCGCCCAGTTTCAGGCCTCGCAACAGCGCCAGGCGGGCATGCGCGGGCGCGCCCAGCAGTTGATGGAGGGCGCCGGCGGCGAGGCGCTGCCCGAGCCCGGCAAGCAGGCCATGCGCGCCGCCCTCGAGGGCATGCAAGGCAGCAGCAGCGCCCTCGGCCAGCGTCGCGGCGGCCCGGCGATCGACGCCCAGGGCGATGCCATCAGCGCCATCCAGCGCGCGCTCGACAGCATGCGCGAGAGCTCTCCACCGAGCGGCTCCTCCTCGCATCAGCCGGCCAGCACCGAGACCGAGCGCGACCGCTCGCTGCGCGACGAGCTGATGGACGCCATGAAGGAAGGCGCCCCCGCCGGCTTCGATCAAGAGGTCGAGCGCTACTACGAGGAGCTGCTGCGATGAGGCTCTTTCGCCACCTGTCCTTCAGGACATCTCGTCCCGGACTGCTCCACGCCCTGCTCGGCGCGGCCCTGCTCCTGATCGCCGCGCCCGGCCACGGCGCACCGCCTGGGGCCGATGCCCCGCCGACCCCCGCCGACGCGCCGGCGATCCCCGCCGCTGCGTCGATGCCCGAGGCCGTCGACGCCGCGACGGCTCGCTTCAACGCCGCCCTCGACGCATGGGACCTGGACACCGCCGCGACCGAGGTCGCCGCGATGCCGGCCGGCTCCGCGCGCGACGTCAAGGCCGGCATCGTCGCGTTGTTTCGCGCCGAATATCCGGCCGCCGAGGCGCTGCTCAGCGGGGCCCTGACCTCGGGCCAACTGCCCGCCGCGAGCGCGATCACCCAGGAGGCCCAGCACTACCTCGGCCTCGCGCGCGGGGAACAACGAGCGCTCGGCCCGGCGCAGCGTCAACTGAGCCCCGACGGCCACGTCGAGGTCATCTTCGCCGACGCCCGGGATGCGCTGCTCGCCCCCTACCTGTTCGCGGCGATGGCCGACGCCCGCGCCGCGCTGGGCGACGAGATCGGCGTGCTCCCGGAGCACCCGGTCCGCTTCGAGATCCTCGACGACCCGGCCAAGCTCGCGCTGGTCTCCCCGTTGACGCTCGACAACGTCTACACCACCGGCACAGTCGGCATCACCAAGTACCGGCGCATCATCATGATCAGCCCGCGCGTGCTGCTTCAGGGCTATGGCTGGCTCGACACCGCCGTGCACGAGTACGTGCATTACCTCGTCACCCTGCGCACCCGCAATCACGCCCCCGTGTGGCTGCAAGAGGGCCTCGCCAAGCTGCTCGAGACCCGCTGGCGCAGCTCCACGCCGCTCCCGCTCGAGCCCGTGCCGCGCAAGCTGCTCGCCCGCGGCATCGCTCGCAACGACCTCGTCAGCTTCGCCGAGATGTACCCGTCGCTCGCCATGCTGCCCTCGCAGGAGCGCGCCGCCCTCGCCTACGCCCAGGTCCAGACCATGCTCGAGCTGCTGCGCGAGGCCCGGGGTCGCGCCGGCCTCGGACTCCTCCTCGAGGACGTCGCCGCCGGCGCGGTCGCCGAGGACGCGCTCGCCAGCGCCTGGGGCGGCAGCTTCGACGCCTTCTATGACCACTGGAAGACCACCTGGCGCACCCGCACCGCCGGCAAGACCGGCCCCGCCTCGCTGCGCAAGTTGAAGTTCATCGACCCGAACAAGCCGACCGACGATGAGCCTGCCGACCCCTCGTTGCTCGGCGATGTCTTCTCGCACCTCGGCGGCGGCAAGGCCCGTCAGCACGCGCGCCTCGGCGTGTTGTTGACGCTGCGCGGCCAGCTCGGCCCCGCCGCGAAGCAGTACGAGCAGGCCCGCGCCGCTGAGCCGCGCGTGGCCGCCGACCCGAAGCTCGCGCGTCGCCTCGGCGAGCTCTACCTGCAGCTCGGACAGGCCGCGCGCGCCGTGCCGCTGCTGCGCCTCGCGGGCCTCGACGACCCCGAGCAGGCCAACGTCGCGGCCGCCGAGGGCCGGGCTCTGCTGCAGACAGGCGATCGGGCTGGGGCCCGCGCGGCGTTGCTCCGGGCGCTGCGCGTCAACCCCTTCATCCCCACGCTGCACTGCGACCTCGCGCGACTCGCCGAGACCGACGACGAGCGCACGCGCGAGCAAGCGCTGTGCCGCGAGTAGGCGTGAGCGAGCGGCCCAGCGAGTCAGCGGTGCACGCGCCTGATCGACCTGCCCCGAAGTTCAGGTGACACAACACCGGGCGCGCCGCCGCGCTGCATGCACTGTGAGCGCGGAAACAATCGAGGGCAGAAAGCGGCAGGGCGCCGCAGAGCACGGCGAATTTAGCCCTTGCAGAATTCGCAATCTTCCCCAATAGCTATTGAGCACGAGCGCTGGCTCGTTTGCTGCCTATGCACCCGTACTGCCACGGAGGGGCCTGATGTTGACGCTAACGAGAAAAGTCGGCCAGAAGATCCGCATCGGTGACCAGATCGAGATCGTCGTTCGCGAGATCCGCGGCCGTCAGGTTCGACTCGGCATCTCGGCGCCGCAGGGCCTGCCTGTCTACCGCGAAGAGCTCTACCAGCAGATCGCCCAGGAAGGCGCCAACCCGAAGGAGCCCGGGGAAGAAGACGCAGCCGCGGGCACGCCCGAACCCGCCGACGAGTAGCGAGTAGCGAGTAGCGAGTAGCGAGTAGACAGTACCGCGTGGCCGTCACCGCGTGTCGGCGCCGCGGGCTCAGGGTAATCCGTTGAGGGCCCGCACCGCGGCGAACAGGTCCCCGCGGTCATAGAAGTCGACGGCGAGGAAGTTGGGCAGCTGCCCGACTTCCTTCTGACACTGCGAGGCCCGCCCATACAGCACGTCGTAGACGTTGACGATCTTCGCGTCCATCTGCGACGGTGTATCGATCACGCTGCTGATCCAGTGGTTGACGAGAAACAGGTCGTTTCCCAGGGTCCCGCGATTGAGCGCGCAGCTGAACTCATCGACGCTGTGGAAGCTGTAGGGCGTGTCCCAGGTCAGGTCCCAGACGTGGTGAAACCATGCGGGCGGCGGCCCGCCGTTCTCCGCCGTAACCAGCAGCCGCGTGTCCGCGTCGATCATCGTCGCCAGCGTCGGCCACGGCTCGCCGGGCGTATGCGTGTAGACCCGCGCGGCCAGTCCGCTCTCCTCGAGGTCGGCGACGATGCGCTCCGCGGCGGCGTCGTCCTGGTAGATGAACGTCAACACCTCGTCGGGGTGGGCGTCGAGGAAGGCCGCGATCTCGAGCAGCAGCTCGAGGTGGTCGAGGCGGCCGAGGGAGCAGGGCCCGTGGCACAGCACTGTCTCATCGGCGTCGACGCTGACGTCGAGCATCATGCAGCGCACGCCGTCCTCGAGCTGCTGGGCGACGCCATGATTCTGGTTGCCGTTGATCTGGCCGAAGCCCTGCTCGAGCGCGGCGAAGGCGTTGTGCGTGCACGGAAAGGCGACCTCGTCGAAGCGACGCTCGCACAGCGCCGCGTCGCCGTTGCACGCACGCACCGGCGGCAAGTCGGGGCCGCCGGTGGTCGGCGTGCCGCTCTCGCTGCTCGCGACCTCGGTAGTTTCGGC
>NZ_JACCSO010000434.1 GCF_013812955.1 Nannocystis sp.
AGCGCGAGCCCGCGGGCGACGATCCTTCGCAGCCACGCGGGCACCTTCGCGTCGGCCGGAGGCGCCGTGATCGTGCCGGCGAGGATCGCACGCGCGAGCTCCTGCGAGCTGTTGCCGGTGAACGGGCGCTTGCCGAACAGCGCCTCGTGCAGGGCGACACAAAACGCGAACTGATCGCTGCGCTGGTCGGGCTCGGCCTGGCGGTGCAGCTCCGGGGCCATGTAGGCGGGCGTGCCGGCGACGATGGTCGTTCGGTGCGAATCGTCGTGCTCGGCCCGCGGCGCCCCGCTGCCGCGCCCCTGCAGCTGCGCCAGCCCGAAGTCGAGCACCCGCACGCGTCCGTCGCCGCCGACCAGCACGTTGGCGGGCTTGAAGTCGCGGTGCACCAGGCCGGCCTCGTGCGCCGCCTGCAACCCGCGGCCGGCCTGCAGCAGCACCGGCACGACCTCTCGCCACGGCTTCGGGCCGCCGCGCATCCATCGCAGCAGCGTGACCCCGACGACGCACTCCATCGCCAGGAACAGCTGTCCGTCGCAGGTGCCGACGTCATAGACCTGGACGATGTTGGGGTGGCTGAGTCGCGCCATCGCCTTGGCCTCGCTCAGCAGCCACGAGCGCTCGGGGGCCGCGCCGTCCGCCCGCGTGCGCAGCAGCTTGATCGCCACCTTGCGATCGAGCTCCTCGTCGTAGGCGGCGAACACCACGCCCATGCCGCCCTCGCCGAGCACACGCAGCAGCGCATAGCGGCCGAGGCGAGCGCCGCCGGTCCCGCGCTCGACCTGCGCCTTGAGCAGATCGGGCAGCGGCGCATGGACCGGCTGGTCGGTCGCCGAGCTCAGCAGCTCGGCGCTGGAGACCAGGTCTGCGGCCACCCGCGTCGGCGCATCGGGCTGCAGATCTCCATCCTCGACGACGACCCCCACGGCGCGACGATACCCCGTCTGGCCGCCCGCGTCGGCGCGCGGAGCTGCGCCTGCGCAGGGCCGGGGCCGAGTCCGCCGTTGTCGACGGTCAGGCCGCGGCGACCGGCTTGGACGGGGCCGCCTTGGTGAACTGCTGGGCCTCGGTGCTGCCCTGCAGCGCCAGCGTCGAGGCCGTGCCGCCCGACAGGATCTGCGCGACCGCGTCGAAGTAGCCGGTGCCGACCTCGCGCTGGTGGCGAGTCGCCGTGTAGCCCGCGGGCTCCGACGCGAACTCGGCCTGTTGCAGCGCCGCGTAGGCCGCCATGCCGCCGTCCTTGTATGCGCGGGCCAGCTCGAACACCGCGTGGTTCATCGCGTGGAAGCCCGCGAGGGTCACGAACTGGAACTTGTAGCCCATCGCCCCGAGCTCGCGCTGGAAGCTGGCGAGCTCGGCCTCGCCGAGGTGCTTGCGCCAATTGAACGAGGGCGAGCAGTTGTAGGCGAGCAGCTTGTCCGGGAACTCGCGCTGGACCGCCTCGGCGAAGCGGCGCGCCTGGGCCAGGTTCGGCGTCGAGGTCTCGCACCAGATCATGTCGGCGTAGGGCGCGTAGGCGCGGGCGCGGGCGATCGCCGCCTCGATGCCGCCGCGGAGCCGGAAGAAGCCCTCCGGGGTGCGCTCGTTCGGGACGATGAACTCACGGTCGCGCTCGTCGATGTCGGAGGTCAGCAGCTTCGCGGCGTCGGCGTCGGTGCGGGCGATGATCAGGGTCGGCACGTCCATCACGTCGGCGGCGAGGCGCGCGGCGACCAGCGTATTGATGAACGCCTGCGTCGGCACCAGCACCTTGCCGCCGAGGTGGCCGCACTTCTTCTCCGCGGCGAGCTGGTCCTCGAAGTGGACCGCGGCCGCGCCGGCGGCGATCATCGACTTCATCAGCTCGTGGGCGTGCAGCGGCCCGCCGAAGCCGGCCTCGGCGTCGGCGACGATCGGCGCGAGCCAGTGGTGCTGCGCCTTGCCCTCCGCGACCTCGATCTGGTCGGCGCGCAGCAGCGCCTGGTTGATGCGCTGCACCAGCGCGGGCACCGAGTTCGAGGGGTAGAGGCTCTGGTCGGGGTAGGTCTGCCCCGCGAGGTTGGCGTCGGCGGCGACCTGCCAGCCGGACACGTAGATCGCCTCGAGGCCGGCCTTGACGTGCTGCACCGCCATGTTGCCGGACATCGCGCCGAGCGCCGGCACGTAGTCGCGGCTGTGCAGCAGCTCCCACAGGCGAGCCGCGCCGAGCTCGGCGAGGGTGTGGCGGATGCCGAACGAGCCGCGCAGGCGCTCGACCTCGGCGCGGGTGTAGGGGCGGACGACGCCCGCGAAGCGATCCGCCGTCCGGGTGCCAGAGTTGGTGGTGAATTGGTCCATGGTCTGTTGTCTCGGGTCGTGCGGAGAATGTCGGCCACCGATCCCGTCGCTCCGCAGCGCCGGGGTGTCCTTGATGATCGCAGTGGAAGGTCCAATGCAGGTGCGGGCGCGGGCCCGCGGTGTCAGGCGTCGGCCGCCAATTGTTCGTAGGCGGGCAGCGTCAAGAATTCTTCGCAGCGCGGGGCGGTGACGAGGCGCTCGAACAGCGCGAGCGCCTCGGCGAAGCGGCCGCTGGTGAAGCGGGCCTCGCCGAGCTCGCTGCGGACCTCGGCCATCGCCGCGTCGATCGCCGCGCGCAGCCTGGCGCCGTCGAGCGGCGCGCCGTCGTCGAGGACCGCGCCCCAGCGATGCCACTGCCACACCTGCGCGCGGGAGATCTCGGCGGTCGCGGCGTCCTCCATCAGATCGTAGAGCGGCACGCAGCCGATGCCGCGCAGCCAGCACTCGAGGTACTGCACGCCGACCTTGATGTTGCGGTGCAGGCCCTCACGCGTGCGCGGGCCCGCGGGCACCGCGAGCAGCGCCTCGGCGTCGACCTGCACGTCCTCCCGCAATTGGCCGATCTGATGCGGCCCCAGCATGTGCGCGTCGAACACCGCGCGGGCGACCGGCACGAGGCCCGGGTGCGCGACCCAGGTGCCGTCGTGGCCGTCCTGGACCTCGCGCAGCTTGTCGGTGCGGACCTGCTCGAGGGCCCGGGCGTTGCGCGCCTCGTCGTGCTTGACGGGGATGTACGCCGCCATCCCGCCGATCGCGTGCACACCGCGGCGGTGGCAGGTCTGGATCAACAGCTGCGAGTACGCGCGCAAAAATCCGCGGTCCATCGTCAGCAGCGAGCGGTCGGGCAGCAGCGCCGACGGGTCGGCTTGCCGGCGCTTGATGAAGCTGAAGATGTAGTCCCAGCGCCCGCAGTTGAGCCCGAGCGAGTGCTCGCGCAGCGCGTGAAGGATCTCGTGCATCTCGAAGGCGGCCGGCAGGGTCTCGATCAGCACCGTCGCGCGCAGGGTCCCGCGCGGCAGGGTCAGCAGGTCCTCCGCCGCGGCGAGCACCGCGTCCCACACCTGGGCCTCGCGGTGGCTCTCGAGCTTCGGCAGGTAGAGATAGGTCCCGTGGCCGCGCTCGTGCCGGTGGCGGGCGTTGTGGAACACATAGAGCCCGAAGTCGACGAGGCTGCCGTGGGCCGGCGCGCCGTCGATCGTGATGTGGTGCTCGGGCAGGTGCAGGCCGCGCGGGCGCACGAACAGGGTCGCGATCTGAGCGGCCAGCGCGTAGTGCTTGCCGTTCTGGGTGGCGCGGATCTCCCCGCGCACCGCGTCGCGGAGGTTGCGCTGGCCCTCGACCACGTTTTGCAGGGTCGGCGCCGTCGCGTCCTCGAAGTCGGCCATGAACACCTGCGCCCCGGAGTTGAGGGCGTTAATGATCATCTTGCGCTCGACCGGGCCGGTGATCTCGACGCGGCGATCCTGGATGTCCATCGGGACAGGTGCGCAGCGCCACGCCGCTTCGCGCAGCGCCGCCGTCTCCGGCAAGAAGCCCAGGCGCTCGCCGGCGTCGAGCCGCGCCTGGCGCTCGCGCCGACCGGCGAGCCTCGCGTCGATCTCGGACCCGAAGCGCCGCTCGAGCTCGGCGACGAAGGCCAGCGCCGCGCCGCTGAGCACGCTCGCGTCCAGCAGCTCGCGCGGGCCGCGGAGGGTGACACCAGGGGGTACTTCGGCGATGCTCATGTTCGCCCTTGACCTTGCACGATATTCAGAAGATGGCCAGGACCCCGCCGTTAGGTCAGATAAGGCGACCGGCGCTTGTCAATGACAAGGAGTAATGTTGTAAAGCTTGTCAATGACCACGCCCAAGAAGCCCGGAAAGAGCGAGCGCGAGACGCCGCGCTTCGGCGCCAAGATCCGCGCGCTACGGCGACGCGCCGGGCTCTCGCAGGCCGAGCTGGCGCAGCGCCTCGACGTCTCGCCGAGCTACCTGAACCTGCTCGAGCACAACAAGCGGGCCCTGCCCGCGCCGCTGCTGATCAAGCTGGCGCAGGTGCTGGAGATCGATCTCGCGGCCTTCGCGGGCGACGAGGACGCGCGCCTCGTCCACGATCTGCTCGAGGTCTTCGCGGATCCGCTGTTCGAGGAGAGCCCGCTGACCAACACCGACGTCCGCGAGCTCGCCTCGGCGAGCCCGGGGGCCGCGCGCGCGGTGCTGCAGCTCTATCGCGGCTACCGCGAGGCGCGCGGCGCCACCGATGCGCTGTCGACCCAGCTCGCCGCGGGCGACGAGGGCAGCGCCTCGCAGGTCGGTCTGCCGAGCGAGGAGGTCAGCGACCTGTTGCAGCGGCACATGAATTATTTTCCGGAGCTGGAGGAGCGGGCCGAGCGGCTGCGGCGTGACGCGGGGCTCGGCGAGATCGACCGCTTCGCGGCGCTGGTGCGCCACCTCGATCGCGCCTGCGGCGTGCGCGTGCAGATCGCCCGGTGGGCGCAGGACCGGGTCGCGCTGCGCCGCTACGACCCCGAGCGGCGGGTGCTGGCGCTCAGCGAGCTGCTGGCGACCCGCTCGCGGCTGTTCCAGCTGACCACGCAGATCGCCCTGATCGCCCACGGCGACGCGCTCGACGCGATCGCCAGCGACCCGATCCTCAGCGGACCGGAGAGCCGCGGGCTCGCCCGCATCGCGCTCGCCAACTACTTCGCCAGCGCGGTGCTGATGCCCTACGCCGAGTTTCGCCGCGCGGCCGAGGAGGTCCGCTACGACATCGACGTGCTCGGCCGCCGCTTCGGCGTCGGCTTCGAGCAGACCTGTCACCGCCTGACGACGATGCGGCGCCCGGGCCTCGAGGGCGTGCCCTTCCACATGATCCGCATCGACGTCGCCGGCAACATCTCCAAGCGGTTCTCGGCGAGCGGGATCCGCTTCGCCCGCTACGCCGGCGTGTGTCCGCGCTGGAACATCTTCGCCGCGTTCCAGACCCCGAACATGATCCGCGTGCAGGTCTCGCGCATGCCCGACGGCGAGACCTTCTTCTGCATCGCCCGCACCGTGCAGCGCGACAGCGGCGGTTACCATGCCCAGCAGCCGGTCCAGGCGATCGGCCTCGGCTGCACGATCGACCACGCCGGCGCGCTCGTGTACTCCGACGGCTTCGACCTCGACAACCCGCGCCTGATCACCGCGGTCGGCGTCACCTGTCGCCTCTGCGAGCGCACCCAGTGCGAGCAGCGCGCCCTGCCCTCGCTCAAGGTCCCGCTGCGCGTCGACCCCAACTACCGCGGCCTCTCGCTCTACGCACCACCCGCGTCCGACGCGACCTGATCTATGATGGCGCCATGTGCTGCTTCGGAGGTCGTGCACGCGCGCTCAAGTACGTCGGCAAGAGCAACCTGTTCGCGCGCGCGGCGGGCGAGCGCCAGCTGCTGGTCTACTCGATGAACGTCGCGGCGTCCGAGCCGGTGGCGATGATCCTTCCGCTGCCGGTGCCGCCCGGATCGCCCGAGGACGCGGTGCGCTTCATCGACCTGCACGGCTACCCGCAGCTGTTCACCGACCTCGACGCCGGCTTCCCCGAGGTGTTCCTCTATCCCAAGTCGCGCGGGCCGCTGGCGCGCAGCGCGGCGCCACGGCGCACGCTCGAGGTCCACCGCGTGGGCGACTTCGAGGCCTCGTTCGTGCCCCGCGTCGCGGACTTCGCCCGGCTCGACCCGCGCTTTCGCATGTCCGACGAGGTCTGGCGCGCGCTGCCGCAATACGCCGATTGGGGCTTCTGCGTATTCAAGCTGATCGACCTGCGATCCGGCTGGTTCGGACGCAGCTGGTTCGGCCGCAGCTGGTTCGGCCGCAGCACGGCGCGCACGATCCACCCGATGGCCTTCGAGTTCCCGCGCCGCGATGCTTCGCGGCTGTTCTTCCCGACCTTGCACGTGCACGACGGCGAGGTCCACCCGCACGCCGACTTCGATCACACCCTGTATTATCAGGCAGGGCGCGAGCTGCAGCCGACCCTGGAGGCGTGGACGACCCAGACGAGCCCGACGACGGCGGCCGAGTTCGTCGACGTCGCGCGCAGCGCAGGCATCGTCGACGGCGCGGCGCCGGTGCATCGCCTGCTGATCAAAGGGACCCAGCCCAACACCGACGTCCTGCTCACATAAGGCCCGCGCTCAGGACGCGAGCAAAAAATATATCAATAGGGTCACGAGGCTGGCGCCGACGATGATGCCCGCGGCGGTCCCCGTCGATAAACGCCGGGTCCGGTCCGGCAGCGTGCTGTCATTGTGGGGCAAGGGCGCCAGCGGGCGCGAGCGCGAGCGCGGTCGCGCCGCCGCGTGAACCGGGTGCGGCTCGGCATCCTCGTGGACCTCGAGCCCGGCGAAGACCTCGGACACCGCCGTCTCGCCGAGCGCATCCGACTCCTTGGCGATGGCCGCGAACGCCTTGACCAGCGAGAGGCTCGGATCGTCCTCCTCGAAGTGCACCTGCACACCGGAGTCGCTCGGGGCGTCCTCGGGCCGAGGCGCGGCGATGGACGCCCCGGGCCGCGCGGGGGAAGCCCGCGCGGACGGGCTCGGCCTGGACGGAGACCGCATGGACCGGGCCAGCGCGGACGGGCTCGGCCGGGACGGAGCCCGCGTCAGGGCCGGAATAGACAGGCCTGGCGTGGACGGGACCAACGTGGACGGGGCCAACGTGGACGGGACCAACGCGGACGGGGCCGACGTGGACGGGGCCGGCACAGGAGGCACCGCCGCCAGCACGGTGCCCGACTGCGGATTCGTCAGGCTGACGGCCGGCGCCGGCACGGGAGGGCCCGCCGACACGGGAGGGACCGCCGCCAGCAGGGTGCCCTGACCCGCGCTCGCCTGGACCACGCTCATGGTGGTCGGCGGCAGGCTGTCGCGGCGCACGATCGCCGCGGAGAGGGCCGAGTGAAACTCGCCGGCGCTGCGAAACCGGTGATCACGGTTCCAGGTGATCGCCGTGCGAATGACCATGCGGATCGACTCGGGGACCTTCAATGCACCGATCAATCGGTCGGTGCTGCGGATCACGTCCATGGTCAGGTCGCGCTCGTAGAACAGGAAGGCCAGCGTCATGCCGAGCCCGTAGACGTCGGCCCGGGCGTCGGCCTCGCTGGCGCGCTCCATCATCTCCGGCGCGGCGTAGATGACGGTCCCGAGGCCGCCCGCGGTGCCCCCGGTGGTGTCATCGGCGCGCACCAGATCGAAGTCGGTGAGGAAGGGCGTGCCGTCCTCGGCGACGAGGATATTGCTCGGCTTGACGTCGCGGTGAATGATGCCGCGCTCGTGCGCGAACGCCAGCGCCTCGGCGACCGAGAGCAGCGCCTGGAGGCGCTTGCTGACCGTCAGGCGCCCGCTGATCACCGCGTCGCGCAGCGTGCCCCCGGGCACGTGCTGCATGACGAAGTACTCATATTCGCCGTCGCTCGCCCACGGCTCGATGATCTTCACGATGTGCGGGTGATCGAGCTGGGCCATGATCCGCGCGCCGCGAAAGAAGCGCTCGCGGCGATCGGCGTTGTGCACGTGCTGGGCGTGCAGGACCTTGAGCGCGACCACTGCGCCGGTCCGCTGGTCGAGCGCTTGCCACACGGTCGCGAAG
>NZ_JACCSO010000448.1 GCF_013812955.1 Nannocystis sp.
GGCGCGAGCAGCACCTGGTGGGGCGGACCGCAACGCGCCGATCGCCCCGCCGACCGCCTCTCGGGGCTCGCACAGGCCCTCGTCGGCGACGCCGTCCTGCAACATGTCGCCGGTCGCCGCGTCCTCGATCTCGGCCACGGCTCGCCGGAGATTGCCCAGTGGGTGCGTCCGGTCAGCGCCTCGCTCGACACCGTCGATCTGCGCCTGTGCACCACCGACGCCGGTGAGATCCGGCTGCCCCAGGCCGATGCGCGCTATGACGTGGTCTACAGTCTTCGCACCCTCGCGCACCTCGGCCACGACGAGGCCTCCTCCGACCTGGGCGTGCGCAGCCTGCTCGCAGAGGCCGCTCGCGTGACCGTGCCCGGCGGCGTCGTGCTCGTCGACATCAACAATCCACACAGCTTGCGCGGGCTATTTTACGGCATTCGTCGCCCCATCACGCTCGTCGCCGCGGGCAAGGTCGTGCACGCCGACGCCCGCAACCACGTCACCCGCCACGACACCCTCGCCCGCCTGCTGCGGGTCGCCCCGCCGGTGCTCGACACGATCGCCGTCTACGGCGTGCGCGTCCTGGTCCCCCTCGCTCGCGCGCTGCAGATTCCGGTGCTAGGCCGGATATTGGCCGCGGCCGAGTGGTGGGCCCGCGACAGCTTCCTGCGCGGATTCGGCGCGCACCTGCTGGTCGTCCTGCGCAAGGACGAGGACGCCGCCCGCGCGGCCCCACCCGGTACGTAGACATCCGACTTCAACTCACTGCTCAGGTAGGTTGCTTGCACTTCTTTTCCCAGTGATCGAAGTTCGAAGACCGTTTACCTAGTAATGAGGAACGGTCGCCCCGGCCCCCGCCTCTGCCATGACGCGCCCCTCGACACACCCGGCCACCCGGGGCCTCTCGCAGCTCGAGCTCCTGCTGGTGCTCGCCATCCTCGGCATCCTGGCCGTGCTCGCGGTCGGCGAGCTGCGGACCCTGTCGCGCCGCAACAAGACCGAGGAGGCCGTGCGCGGGCTCGCCGACATGTTCAACGGCGTGGCCGCCTACTTCAACGAGAAGCGGCCCGACTACGGCGGCGAGGAGGGTCTGCCGGCCCATCGCTGCCCGCACCCGGCCGGCCAGCCGCTGGCAGGCGAGCAACCGCCGACCCCGGCATTGACGGTGCGCTGCGCCGACGGGCCCAGCGGCCGCTGCACCCCGCGCCAGGGCGCCGAGCAGCCGGGCACCTACGATCTGTCCGAATGGACAGCCAATCCGCTTTGGCAGGACATCGGCTTTCGCCACACCGGCGGCCACTACTTCCACTACAGCTACAGCTTCAAGAACATCGCCACCGCCGACGGCCACGGCGCCTGCGAGTTCACCGTGCGCGCCACCGCCGACCTCGACGACGACGGGATCTGGTCGGTGTACGAACGCTCGGGCCACGCCGACCGCACCGGCGTCAAGGCCGAGGCCGGCCTGCGCATCCAGCATCGCCTCGAGTAGCACGAGTAGCAGCGACTCGCGGCGCACCCGCTCCCGTCGCTAGTCGATGCAATCGTACGCCGGGTCGAGCGCGCCCATGCTCGCCGACAACAGCGTCGCCGCGCCGGGCGCAGCTCCACCGGGCAGCTGCACGCTGTCGCCGGGCTCGAGCGCGCGCAGCTCGAGGTCGGCGTACTCGAGCGTCTTGCCGGTCACGCACTGCTGCGGCGCGCCCGCGCTGCGCAGCAGGTGGACCTTGCCGACGCCGAGCACGGTGGCGAGGCCCGCGGGATCGACGACCAGCGCGGTCTGCTCGTCGACACCGACCCCGAGCACCGGCTCCCCCCAGCCGTCCTCGACCATGCGCGCGACGAAGCCGATCAGCCGGCACAGCCGCCGTCGCGCCGTGAAGTGCGTATCGGTGATGACCCCCACGAGCGGCGGCAGGGCCAGGAACTCGCGCTCGAAGGTCATGTACTGGTTGTACGGATCCAGCAGCGCCTCGTCCTCGATCACCGAGTCGTTGTAGGCGGCATAGATGAACTCGCCGAGCACCGCCGCGCCGGCGCTGGTGCCACCGATCACCCCGCCGCGGGCCCACACCGCCATGATCGCGTCCTGCACCGGCGTGCCCTTCCAGGCATTGAGGTAGGTCGCCTGATCACCGCCGGCCATGAACACGGCCTCCGCGTGCGCGATCGTCCAGGCCACATAGGGCTCGTTCGCCAGCGTCTCGCTGGTCACCAGCAGGGTCTCCACCGAATCGACGCCGCCGATCTCGGCGAACAGATAGTCGTTGTAGCCGTCCGCGCCGGAGGTGCGCAGCACCACGACGTCGCCGCCGCCGGCGTACTTGAGCTGCCACATGAACGCCTCGTCGACGTCGGTGCCGCCGCCCATCACGATCAGGCCCGGTCCGTTCGGCTGGATGTCGGCGTCCGCGTCGGCTCCGCTCAGGTACGACTCGAGCCCCGCCGGCTTGTCCGGCCGCGGCCCCTCGCCGGCGCTCGTCGTGTCGCCGGTGCTCGCCGTGCCGGTGCTCGTGCCGGTGCTCGCCGTGCCGGTGCTCGTGCCGGTGCTCACCATGCTGGTGGTCGGAGCAGCGGCGGTCGTGCCCGAACTGACCTGTCCCGAAGAACCTGTCACATCGGCCAGGGTCGTCGGGGCCGCGCTGCCCTCGCCTGCCCCCGTCTCGCTGCTCGCGCCATCCGTGCCCGCCGGTGCGCCGCCGCAGCTGAACAGGACCCATGAGCCGGCGATCAGGACTGCAAAACGCGACACGCCCTCGATATCACCCGCCGCCGCGCTGAAGGTCAAGCCCGGGCGGCCCGGCCCAGGAAAACGCACACGCCGACGATCGCCAGCAATGCGACCAGCTCGCCGGACCCGCCCGCCAGCCAGGGCTCGCCGGACTTGGCGACCACGCCCGCCGCGACCAGACCGGCGACCAGGACCCCGGCCAGGCCCTCACCGGCGACCACGCCCGAGGCCGCGAGGATGCCTGCGCGCGCCTCGTCGCCGGGTGCGACCTTCAGGCCGCGCTCGGCGAGCGCACGCACGCAGCCGCCGACGAAGATCGGCGCCATCGAGGCCAGCGGCAGGTACACGCCGATCGCAAACGCCAGGCCCGAGACCCCGCACAGCATCGCCCCCAGCGACACCCCGGCGCCGGTGCCCACCAGCCCCCAGGGCAGCTCACCGCTGAGCACACCCTCGATAATTGTCTTCATCAAGGTCGCCTGCGGTGCGGCCAGCTCTTTGCTGCCGAAGCCGTAGCTCGACAGCAGCATCACCGTCGCGGCGACCGCCCAGCACGCGCACGCGGCCCCGATCAGCTGCCCGAGCTGCTGGCGGGCCGGGGTCGCGCCGAGCAAGAAGCCGGTCTTGAGGTCCTGCGAGATGTCCCCCGCCTTCGAGGCCGCGACCGCGACGATCGTGCCGACCGTCAGCACCGCCGCGCGGGCGCCGACATCGACCCAGCCGAACGCCGCGAACAGCGAGGCGGTGCCGAGCAGGGTCACCAGCGTGATCCCCGAGGTCGGCTGCGACGACACGCCGACGATGCCGACGATGCGCGCCGCGACCGTCACGAACAGCAGCCCGAAGATCGCCACCCCGGCGGCACAGACCAAACGCGCGGCGAGGCCCATCTCGCCGGCCAGCACCCCGGGCACAAATGCGACCGTCAACACCACCGCAGCGATCGCCGCGGCGATGAAGCTGCCGGGCAGGTCACGATCCTCCCGCGCCGTCCCGCCCGATGCTTTTCCATGGCGCATGCCCCTCAGCACCGCCACGAACGCGCCGGCCATCGTCGGCAGGTTGCGCAGCACCGTCAGCACCCCGGCGGTAGCGACCGCGCCGGCGCCGATATAACGAATGTAGCGGGCCCAGATCTGCCCCGCGTCCATGTCGACGACCCGCAGCACCGGCTCCGGGTACAGCGGCCCGGGCAGGCCGGCGCCGATCCACGCGATCAGCGGGATCAGGGCCAGCGACGAGACCACCGCCCCGGCGACGACCACGGCCGCCTGGCGGTAACCGAGGATGAAGCCGACCGCCAGCAGGGCCGGCGCGACCTCGATCGCCAGCTCCGCGCGCGGCAGCACCGGCAGCGCCTGGTGCAGCTCGGTCGGCATCAAGAACAGCAGCGAGCCGGCGAGCTTGATCAGCGCGCCGACGGCGATGCCGCGGAAGATCCACGCGCTGCCGCTGGCCCCGCTGGTGGTCGCGCGCAGCACCTCGGCGCAGGCCGTGCCCTCCGGATAGGGCAGCTCGTGGTGGGCCTCGACGATCAGCAGGCGGCGCAGGGGGATCATCGCCGCGAGGCCGAGCAGCCCGCCGAGGAAGCTGAGCGCCACCACCTGCCAATACGGCGGCGCGACGCCCCACAGGAACAGCGCCGGGATCGTGAAGATCGTGCCGGTCGCCAGCGAAGTCGAGGCCGAGCCGATCGTCTGCGACAGGTTCGCCTCGAGCAGCGTGACGCCGCGTCGCCGCAGCAGCGCCACCGTCATCACCGCCGCGGGGATCGACGCCGACACCGTCATCCCGACCTTGAGCCCGAGGTACGCGTTGGCGGCCCCGAACACCAGGCCGAGCACCACGCCGGTGACCACCGCCCGCGCGGTGAACTCTGCCACGCCCTGCGCCTGCGTCATCGTCGGCCGCTCATAGCAGGATCGTGCAGGCGCCGACATCCTCGAAGCCCGGCGGGGCAGCGCCGGGCTCGTACCAGGGCTCGCAGGTCTGCATCGGGGCGCCGGAGCACGTGGTCGGCTCCACCGTCAGATCGCAGAATTCGCTGCAGCAGCCGGTCGCGCTGGCGCAGCCCGGCACGGTGTCGGTGTTCGAGCAGAACAGGCCGTAGTTGCAGCCGTTCACGAAGGCGCAGGGTTCGCCATACGCGCCGCCGTCGCCGCTGTTGTCGAGGTCGCAGATGAAGGTCCCCTCGCCGCTCGAGAAGCACAGCTGGTCGCCGGGACAGCTCGGCACCAGCGGGTCGCAGGTCTCGAGGCACAGCAGCAGCGTGCCGTTGTTCGAGATGTCGCAGTGGCGGTTGTCGGGGCAGGTCGGCGACTCGGCCGAGCCGGAGCATGCCACGATGCAGGTGCCTTCCAGCGTGGTGTAATCCATGTACCAGCAGAACGAGCCCTTGGCGCAGTTGTCGATGCCGCTCGCCACGCCCTCCTCGATCTGGCAGGGCTCGCCGGGCTCGGCCGCGTTCTCGACCACCGGCACGCAGCGGGTCGAGTTCCAGTGCTCGCTGCCGTCGTCGGCGTAGCCGGCACACTTCTCGCCCGCCGGGCAATCTTGCGCCCACACGTCGCATTGATTGTTGTTGCCGCCGGTCGGGTCGAGGAAGTTGCCGCTCTCGTCGCCGGTGACCGTGTTGCTGCCGGTGGTCGAGGGCGGGTCGCCGGTGGTCTGCGGCGGGTCGATCGTGGTGCCGCTGACACCCTGGGTGCCGCCGCCGGTCTCGCTGCCGGGCTCGCCGGTGGTCTTCGGGTCGTCGCTGGTCGCCGTTTCTGTGCTCGGATCGCCACACGCAGACAGGAGCAGGCCCAAGGACAGGATCGATCGCCGCAGGTACATCGACCGGGACACTACCCGAGCCCGCGCCCGACTCAAGCGACGATCTACCCACCACGCCCGCGGAGCGGCGTTCCGCGACCGACTTCACGCCCGCGCGGACCAACCATCGCCGCAGATCTCAGCCGAACACCGCCCGTATGTCGGGCCGCCGCGCCCGGGTCCATTGCAGCCGCATGCGTCGCAGCTGCATCAGATCGAGGCCCCGCTGCGGGTCGCGCCAGTGCTGCTCGTGCGCCCGCGTCAGTCGCGGCAAGATCTCGAGCGGATAGGTGATCGGCGGGCGACACAGGCGGGCGCCCCCGCGGGTGAACACGATCCGCAGCTCCCACAGCGCCGCGATCCGGCCGCGCTCGCCGAGCGAGGCCGCCAGCGCCGGGTCGTCGATGCGCAGGCACAGCCCGCGGATGCGCCCGCGCAACACCGCCGGCTTGCCGGGCCAGACCTCGAACAGGCCGACCTGCGAGCGCGCCAGCGCCTGGATCGCCGCGTCGGGCTCGATCCCCGGCACACAGCCGTGGGC
>NZ_JACCSO010000457.1 GCF_013812955.1 Nannocystis sp.
CTGCGGGCCGAGCTGGTCGCAGGCGGCGAATCCGCAGCACGCACCCTCGGCGCCCTCGAGTTCGTGGTCGACGGCCGGATCGCGGGCCGCAGCGAGTGGCCGTATCAGCTGCGAATTCCGGCGATGCCGGGCGACCACGAGGTCCTGGCGCGGCCCGAGGACAGGGGGCTCGCGGCTCGCCTCGAGCCGATCCACTTCAGCGTGCGCTGAGGGCGTGCACGGTCCGCGCTATGCTGCCGGCATGTTGCCGAGCGACGAGAGAGTGGCCGAGCACAAGGAACTGGCGAGCCTCGGCCGTCTGAGCCGCGTGCTCGACGGGGCGATCCGCATCCCCGGCACGAGCATGCGCATCGGCCTCGACCCGATCCTCGGCCTCATCCCCGGGCTCGGCGACTGGGCCGGTGCGCTCGGCTCCGGCTACATCCTCGTGCGCGCGGCCGGCCTCGGCGCCGCCCGCTCGACCCTGCTGCGCATGGCCGGCAACATCGGCGTCGACCTCGTCGCGGGCACCGTGCCGATGTTCGGCGACCTCTTCGACTTCGGATGGAAGGCCAACGAGCGCAACATGGCGCTGCTGCGCGCGCACCTCGAGGCGCCCGAACAGCGCCGCAAGGCCGACCACAGCTTCGTGGTGCTGCTGGTGGTCGGCCTCGGTCTGCTGTTCCTGCTGTGCGTCGGCCTCAGCCTGTGGCTGTTCGCCTGGCTGCTGCAGACCTTGATCGGCAGCTGAGCGCAGGAGTCAGCGTTCAGCGCGACAGGTACGGGTAGCTCTGCAGCAGGCCCATCGCCCACGACTCGCCGAGCGTGGTCTCGACCGCGAGGTGGCGGTCGCGCAGCCATTTATTGATACGGTCGACATCGAAGTCCATCGCCGACAGGGCGTCCTCGCAGGTCGCGCCCATCTTGATCTCGAAGGTGAGGCTCGGGCTGAGCTCGACGCGCTCGCTGCCCGGCAGCACCATGTCGTCGTCGGGGTTGCGAAGGATCACCTCGTGGCAGCGGCCGAACAGGTTGTGCACGTTGGCGAGGCTGTCCTGATACGCCCCGGTCATGAAGAAGCCGAGGTAGTACTTCTCGTCGGGCCCGCGCCTTTCGTGCAGAGGCAAATAGTGGAGGTTCTCGTCCGGGTGGGCGAAGGTCTCGACGCAGCCGTCGCTGTCGCAGGTGATGTCGACGATCTGCGCGTGGATGGTCGGCTTCTCGGCGTGGCGCGACAGCGGCGCGGCCGGGAACACCTGGTCGATGCTCCACGCGTCGGGGATCGACTGGAAGATCGAGAAGTTGACCAGGTACTTCTGCTGCGCCTTGCTCAGGAAGTCGGTGATCTCCTCCGAGGGGTGCGACAGGGTCTCGACGATCTTCTCGACCTTGACCCGGATGCGATTGAACAGGCCCTCCGCCGAGGCCCGCTCCTCGAGCGAGAGATAGCCGCGCGAGAACAGCTGCAGGCACTCGTCCCGGAAGTCGATCGCGTCGTGGAAGTACTCGTCGACGTTCTTGGCGTTGATGGCGGCCAGCGTCTCGCGCAGCTCCGCCACCAGCCGGTGCTCGTCGTCGCGCGCCTCCGGCACCGGCAGCAGCTCGCCCTGGACCTCACGCAGGTCGGCGATCGTCACCGCGTGGTTGGCGGTCACCACCCGGCCGCTCTCGGTCAGCAGCGTCGGCTGGCGGGCGCTGACCTCGGCGCAGGCCTCGGTGACCTCGAACACCACCTGCGAGGCGTACTCGTCGAGGGTGTAGTTGGCGGACGACGGGTACGAGGTGCGGCTGCCGTCGTAGTCGACGCCGATGCCGCCGCCGAGGTCGAGGTAGCGCAGCTGCGGGCAGTGCTCCTGGAGGTCGGCGTAGATGCGCGCGCCCTCGCGGACGGCGGTCTTGATGCGCTTGATCTGGGTGATCTGCGAGCCGATGTGGAAGTGCAGCAGGGACAGCTGGCCGTGCATGCCGGCGCCCTTGAGCTCGCGCACGACCGCGAGGATCTCGTTGGTGGTCAGGCCGAACTTCGAGCTCTCGCCGCCCGAGCCCTGCCAGCGGCCGCTGCCGCGGCTGTACAGCTTGGCGCGCACCCCGACCTCGGGCTTGGCGATCCAGTCCTGCTCGTTGAAGACGTCGAGGTAGCGGCGGACCTCGCGGGTGCTCTCGAGCACGATGATCACGTGGTGCCCGAGCTCGGCCGCGTGGAAGGCCATGCGCATGAACTCGCGGTCCTTGTAGCCGTTGCAGACCAGCAACGACTGCTTGAGCGGCGGCTGCGCCAGCGCCAGCAGCAGCTCCGGCTTGCTGCCGGCCTCGAGCCCGTAGTTCAGGCGCTCGCGGGCCTTGACCACCGTGTCGACCACGCTGCGCCGCTGGTTGACCTTCAGCGGGTACACGCCGATGTGTTTGCCCTGATAGTTGTTCTCCGCGATCGCCTTGGCGAACGCGTTCTTGAGGATCCCCATCTGGTTCTCGATCATGGTCGGGAACCGGATCACGTACGGGGTGCGGATGCCTCGGCGGTTGAGCTCGACCGACAGCGCGTGCAGGTCGACCGGCGGGCAGTTCGGCGCCGTGAACACCAGGTGGCCGTGCTCGTTCGAGCGGAGGAAGTCGCGGCCCCAGCGTTCGATGCCGTAGCGCTTGAACGAGGCGTCGACCGCCAGCGCGTGGCTCTGGGCCGCCCGCTTCGCGTCGCCCTCGCCGCCCTCGGCGAGCTTCACCGTCGGATCCGGCACCGACTCCAGGGCCCCGGGCGCGCCCGGGAGGTCGGCCGCCGGATCGGAGCCAGTCGGGTCGGAACCTGGCACGTCGGTCTGGTCGGCATCGGACGGGGGGACGACCTCGGCTTCGAATGTATGGCTCATCGCGCCGGGATTATGGAAGCGGTGCGCCCCCGGTACCAGCCCCCCGGACCACCCCAGCCGGCGCCGACGCCGAGATTTCGCACGGGTCGGCGAAGCGCGAGGGAGCGCGCGAAATGCCCGTGGCGCTGGTATCCTCCCGCCGCGCGCGCTCCAGCGGCGCCTTCAGGAGAGTCATGGCGGCCTATCAGTACATCTACACGATGAAGGACCTGCGCAAGGTCTACCCCAACGGCAAGGAGGTGCTGAAGAGCATCTACCTCTCGTTCTTTCCGGGCGCCAAGATCGGCGTTCTCGGCGCCAACGGGGCTGGCAAGTCGACCTTGCTGAAGATCATGGCCGGCGTCGAGAAGGAGTTCATCGGCGAGGCCTGGTCCGCGGAGGGCGCGACCGTCGGTTATCTGCCGCAGGAGCCGGGCCTCGACCCGAACAAGACGGTGCTCGGCAACATCGAGGAGGCGGTCGCCCCGATGAAGAACGTGCTGGCCCGCTTCGAGGAGGTCAGCATGAAGCTCGGCGAGCCGATGACGGACGCCGAGATGAACCGCCTGCTGTCCGAGCAGGCCGAGCTGCAGGACAAGATCGACGCCGGCAACGGCTGGGATCTCGACCGCACGCTGGAGATCGCCATGGACGCGCTGCGCTGCCCGCCGGGCGACGCCGAGGTGACGACGCTGAGCGGCGGAGAGCGGCGCCGGGTCGCCCTGTGCCGGCTGCTGCTGCAGCGTCCGGACCTGCTGCTGCTCGACGAGCCGACCAACCATCTCGACGCGGAGAGCGTCGCCTGGCTCGAGCGCTTCTTGCAGGAGTACCCGGGCACGGTGGTGGCGATCACCCACGATCGCTACTTCCTCGACAACGTCGCCGGGTGGATCCTCGAGCTCGACCGCGGGCACGGCATCCCGTGGAAGGGCAACTACTCGTCCTGGCTCGACCAGAAGCGCAAGCGCCTGGCCTCGGAGGAGAAGGCCGAGAGCAACCGCCAGCGCACGCTGGCCCGCGAGCTCGAGTGGGTGCAGATGTCGCCGAAGGCCCGCCAGGCCAAGAGCAAGGCGCGCGTCCAGGCCTACGAGACCTTGCTGGCCGCGAGCAACGACAAGCGCGTCGACACCACCGAGCTGGTGATCCCGTTCTCGCGCCGGCTCGGCAACACGGTGGTCGAGGCCAAGAAGTTGAAGAAGGGCTTCGGCGAGCGCCTGCTCTTCGACGACCTGAACTTCACCCTGCCCAAGGGCGGCATCGTCGGCATCATCGGCCCCAACGGCGCCGGCAAGACCACGCTTTTTCGCATGATCACCGGCCAGGAGAAGCCCGACAGCGGTGAGCTCAAGATCGGCGAGACCGTCGACGTCGCGTTCGTCGACCAGAGCCGCGACAGCCTCGACCCCGACAAGAGCATCTATCAGGAGATCTCCGGCGGCCAGGAGACCCTCAGCGTCGGCGGCAAGGACATCAACGCCCGCGCCTACGTCAGCAAGTTCAACTTCAACGGCGCCGACCAGCAGAAGAAGGTCGGCATCCTGTCCGGCGGCGAGCGCAACCGCGTGCACCTCGCCAAGCTCATCAAGACCGGCGGCAACCTGCTGCTGCTCGACGAGCCCACCAACGACCTCGACATCGACACCCTGCGCCACCTCGAGGACGCGCTGCTCGCCTTCCCCGGCTGCGCCGTCGTCATCAGCCACGATCGCTGGTTCCTCGACCGCATCGCCACCCACATCCTCGCCTTCGAGAGCGACTCCAAGGTCGTGTGGTTCGAGGGCAACTACGAGGACTACGAGGCCGACAAGAAGCGCCGCCTCGGCGACGATGCCCTGACCCCGCATCGCATCAAGTACCGCAAGCTGACCCACTGAGTCGTCCACCCAGCGGCTCGAAGCGCCCCGCGACCGCCCCATCATCACGGGACGGGTCGTCGGGGCGTCTTGTCTACGCACTCACGAGTCGGGCAGCAGCTGCGGGCCCTGGTGGCGGAGCTGCCCGTGGGCATCATACAGACGCTCGGCGAGCACGCCGGTGAGCACGGCGCGCACGCCGGCGGCGTCGAGGGTGCGCAGGTGGCCGAGCATGGCGTCGAGGTGAGTTTGAAAGCCGTTGCGCACGAGCTCGACCGGGGTGAGCGGGCAGCGCAGCTCGCCGCGATGCAGCAAGCTCAGGGCCTTTTTTAAGTCGTCGGTGGGGACGCTGATCAGGGCGAGGAGCACGCCGCTGCTTATGCTCGATCCTCGGGGATCGTTCAAGGGCAGGCATTCGCGCTACGATGGCGGCGATGGCGGAGGAGGCACCACGCTGGTCCTGGCACGAGCTCGCCGATGCGCTGGCCGAGGGCCTGACGCGCGCAGCCGAGGCCGTGGAGCTCGAGCAGGCGGTGCGAGGCCTCGACGCGCTCAGTGAGCTCGAGCTGCACCCGCTGCTGCACACCAGCCTGCGCGCGGCCGGTTATGGGGTGCACCCGGAGCAGCGGTTCCCACGGGAGCGGGGCAAGCGTCGGCGCAGCGAGGGTGTGCGCTGCGACATGGTCGTCACGCCGGACGGACTGGCGCTCGCGGACGAGCAGCCGCAGCTCGGCCTGTTCGCGCCGCGCCAGACGCTGGGCCTCGGTGATGCGCTGTGGATCGAGGTCAAGGCGGTGGCGCAGTTCCACGAGCTCCGGCCCAACCGTGCCTACGCCGCCGCGCTGCAACGTCCGGTCTGGAAAGACGTCGAGAAGCTCGCCGGAGATCCGCAGATCTTTCATGCCGCGGTGCTGCTGATCCTGTTCACGGCCGACAAGATGGTGGCGGATCACGACCTCGGCGTATGGGCCGAACGTGCCAGTCAGCGCGGGCTGCCGCTGTGGCCCCGGGTCCAGCGCTCGCTGAAGATCGGCGATCGCATCGGCAATCGCCTGTGCACGCTGGCGCTGTTCCCGATCGAGGCCCAGCCCCCGGGCCGTGAGCCGGTGGTCGAGGCCGTCGAACCACATGTCGGCGCGGATCTCCCCTGATTGCGTTGTCGTGACGATCGGTCACGGTTCGATCGAGCGGTGCCCTGCGTAGCGTCCAGGCGCGGTCAGGGCGCGTCTGGAGGGTGATCGATGTATAAGCTCCATCTTCTGCGAAGGGCTGCGAAGGACCCGCTGCTGCATGTCCTGATCCTGAGCGCCGCGCTGCTCGCGGCGTATACGTGGATCGATCGTGAGCCCGCCAGAGCCACCAAATCGGCGCCGCAGATCGTTCGCATCACCGGCACCCAGGTCGCATGGCTGCAGCAGGGCTTCTTTCGCCAGTGGCGCCGGGCGCCGACCCAGGCGGAATTACGAGCGCTGGTCGCCGACCATCTCAAAGAGCAGCTGCTCGCCCGCGAGGCCCAGGCGCTGCATCTCGACGCCGATGACGGGGTCGTGCGCCGTCGCCTCGCCCAGAAGATGACCCGCGTGCTCGAGGACACGATGCGCCTCGACGAGCCGAACGAGGACGAGCTGCACCACTTTTACGAGCTGCACGCCGAGCAGTTCGCCACCGCCTCGCGGGTCTCGTTCACGCACGTGTATCTGCGCCCCGATCGGCGCAAGGACCCGGCCGGTGACGCGCAGACGCTGCTCGCCGCGCTCGCGGACGGCACCGTCGTTGCGACCCGCGCGGGCGACCGCACGCTGCTCGCGACGGAGTTCATCGACGCCGACCAGACGGCCGTCGCGGACGCGCTGGGCGCCGAGTTCGCCCGCACGTTGTTCACGCTGCCCCTCGACGCCTGGCAGGGGCCGATCCAATCCCGCCACGGCCTGCATCTGGTGCGCGTGACGAGGGCGGTGGCCGGGCATCGGCGCGAGTTCGCCGAGGCGAGGCCCGAGGTGCTCGCGCGCTGGCGGGAGCAGCGGCAGCGCGAGGGCATGGACCGCCACCTCGCCGGGCTGATGGCGAGCTACGACATCGTCGTCGACGCGGGCGTGCCATCGTCGATCGGGCCGGTTGTGTCGGTCATGACGCTCACGACGCCGCTTGCGACGGTCACATGCACCAACGAGGCGGACGCTCCGCCCGCGCCGTGAACGCGGGTGGAGATCCGCGCAGCGGTCAGCTCGGCGGGAGCAGCTTGCCGGGGTTCATCGCGCCCGCCGGGTCGAGGCCGTGCTTGACGGCCTCGAGCGCGGCGAGGCCGATGGGGCCCTTCTCGGCGGCCATCCACGGCACATGGTCGGTGCCGACACCGTGGTGGTGACTGACGGTGCCGCCGCCCTCGACCATCGCGTTGGTGGCCGCGCGCTTGACGGCGAGCCACTGCTCGCTGGCCGCCGCGAGCGTCGCGGCGGGCGTCTCGCCGAGTCGCTGCGGAAACACCATCGTGAAGTAGAGGGACGCGCCGTCCTCGTAGGCGTGCGACACGTGGCACATGACGATCGCGCGCGCAGCCGCATCGGCCGCGTTGGTGCGCAAGGCGTCGCGGATCGCGGCCTCGATGTCGCGATGCAAGGACAGGAGGTTGGACCAGCGGGTCGCGGTCTCCAGGGTCTCGACGGCGACGCCGCGGTCGAGCAGGGGGTCGCGCAGGTACGGCATCATGAAGCGGCGCGCGTACCACTTGCGGCCCGCGCTCGCGCCGATCGACGCGCCGCCGTGGCGCGCGCAGACGCTGCGGGTCACGACCAGCGACTCGAGCACGGTCTCGCGCTCACCCTCGAGGCCGATCAGCAGCAGGCAGCGCTGATCGCCGTAGCCGCGCCACGCGAGCACCGAGCTGCCGATCTTCGTCGCGGCGCCCGGCGGGTGCTGGGCGCCCGAGAAGGCCTGCAAGAAGTGGGTCTCGTTCGCGTCCGAGAGCCGTAACATCGCCACCGGCACCTGACGCTGCACCAGCTCGCGCACCGCGGCCGCGCCGGCCTCGAACGACTTGAACAGATAACCCCGATAGTCGCGCAGCGCCGGCACCGGATGCACCCGCACCGTCGCCTCGGTGATGATGCCCAAGATGCCCTCGCTGCCGAGCACCAGCTGGTTCAAGTTCGGCCCCGCCGCCGAGGCCGGGAACGACTCGGTGTGCCACGGACCCTTCGGCGTCGCCAGGCGCGCGCCCAGCAGCCACTTCTCGGCCTTGCCGTAGCGGTTCGACTGCTGGCCCGCCCCGCGCGCGGCGACCCAGCCGCCGAGCGTCGAGAATTCGAAGGACTGCGGGTAGTGCCCGAGCGTGTAGCCGCGGGCCTGGAGCTGCTGCTCGAGGTGCGGGCCGTAGACGCCGGCCTCGAGGGTGGCGGCGTGCGAGACCTCGTCGAGGGTCAGCAGCTTGTGCATGCGGGTGGTATCGACGGTGAGCACGCCGGCCTGGTCGGGGTTGCGCAGGGCCGTGACGCCGCCGACGACGCTCGAGCCGCCGCCGAAGGGCACGACGGCGAAGCCGCGGGCGACGGCGAGGTCGACGACGCCCTGGGTCTGCTCGGCGTCGGCGGGGTAGATGACGGCGTCGGGGACCTGCTCGCCGAGCTCACCGGCGCGCAGGGCCAGGAGGTCGAGGTAGCTCTTGCCGCGGGCGTGGAAGGCCCGCTCGTAGCGGTCGGTCTTGACGTGCTCGACGCCGGCGATCGCCTGGAGGTTGGTGAGCGTGTCGTCGTCGAGGCGCGACCCGGCCATGTGGATGTCGGGCAGGGGGACCGCGGGGCTGCGCGCGAGCTTCTCGCGGCCGAGGGCGTCGGCGATGTAAGACCACACGGCGCCCTCGCGGGCCCCGAGTTCAAAATTGGCGTGGGCCCAGCCCCAGCCGTTCCAGCGCAGCTTTCGCCGATCGAGGGTCATCCGATAACCTGCTTCCTAGCACCTGAACTTGAGGACAGATGGAATGATCGTGAAGGTGGCGGGCAGCCGACCCGGGGTCTCGCCGTCGACGTCGAGCAGCGCGTCCGGGCCCGGCAGCGGCGAGGCGCAGATCCTCCGCCCCCGCAGGCTGAGGACCTTGGGGTTCTGGATGTGCGTGCCGCGGTAGATCGCGTTGGGGTCGCGCAGCAAGTCGAGGGTGCTCATGTCGTGCATGACCACGACGTCGAACCAGCCGTCGTCGGGGTGCGCGTTCGGGGCCATGTGCATGCCGCCGCCGAAGTAGCGGCCGTTGCAGATCGCGGCGGTGTTGACCCCGAGCTCCAGCGGCGGATGATCGTCGACCTGCAGGTGCACGCGCGGCATCTTGTAGCCGATCGTGGCCCGCACCGCGGCCATCAGGAACGCGAATTTGCCGCTGATGCGCTTGGTGAAGCGGGCCTTGTTGACGGTCGCCGACACCAGACCCGACAGGCCGAAGCTGGCGATGTTGATGAAGTACCTGGCCCTGGGATGGCCGTGGTGATCGGTGTAGTCGATGCGGCCGACGTCGATCGTCCGGGTCGTGCCGCGCGCGATGTGCTGGATCTGCCCGGCGATGTCGGGCGCGAACTCGAAGGTCTTGCGGAAGTCGCCGCCGGTGCCGGACGTAAGCACCGCCAGCTCGGCCTCGGGGCGCAGCGGCACGTCCCCGGTGTCGTCCTCCGCGGGGTCCACCGGCGGGGCGAAGAAGCCGTTGACGACCTCGTTGACGGTGCCGTCGCCGCCGACCGCGATCACCAGATCGACGCCGTCCGCGAGGGCCTCACGCGTGCGCTCGGTGGCCGCCATCGGGCTGTCGGTGAAGACGGTCTCGAGCGGGCCGATCGCCTCGTCGAGCGCGGCCGCGATGCCCGGCCACGCGGCGCGCGTGCGGCCGTTGGAGGAGTTCGGATTGACGATCGCCCGGACGTGCATGATCCAAAGTCATGCCGCCGCAGCGACGTAGTGGTCAAGCACCCGCTCGACCTGACGCATGCGCTCGGCCCGGTCCCAGCCGAGCATGCGGCCCATCAAGCGCGCGGCGGCGATCAGCGCCGTCTCGCCGGGATGCCCGAGCGTGCCGAGCCCGGTGCGCCGAAAAACGACGTCCTCGAGCTGTACGGCCCGCTCAGCCCGCACCGCGTGCACGACCTGGGCGCCGACCTCGGCCAGACCGTCGGCCAGCGGCCGCGCGAGCGAAGCGTCGGCCTCGAGGTAGGTGAGCAGCTCGGGCAGGCGGGCGCCGTAGGTGCGCGCCAGGTGCTCGAGCAGCGCTGGATCGTGCCGCGGGTTGCGCCGCTGGGTCTCGGCGACGAAGGCGCGAAAATTGCCGATCGCGCCGCCGGGCAGCGGGGTGACGCCGGTGGTGCAGGGCGCGAGCGGGCGGCCGAGCTTGTCGCCGACGAGCGCGAGCACCTGCTCGGCGAGGTGACGCGAGGTGGTCCACTTGCCGCCGGTGGCCGAGATCAGGCCCTCGGGGCCGCCGAGCGCGGCGTGGTCCGAGACCTCGGAGCGGCGGCTGGCGTCGTAGGTGCTGCCGCCGTCGTCGACCAGCGGACGCAGACCGCCGAAGAAGTGCTGGACGTCCTCGCGGCGCAGCCGGGCCGCCGGCAGGTGGGCGTTGACGGTGGCGAGCAGGCCGTTGATGTCGCCCTCGGTGACGCGAAACTCGTCGGGCGCGCCGTGATAGGCCTCGTCGGTGGTGCCGATCAAGCTCCGGCCGCGCCACGGGAGCACGAAGAAGTGGCCACCGCGGCCCGCGATCGCCAGCGCGTGCCCGGGGGTCAGCGGTCGGGTGATCACGTGGATGCCCTTCGAGCGGATCAGCTTGTGCTGGGCGCCACCGAGCTCGCCCAGCACCAGGTCCGCCCACGGGCCCGCGGCGTTGATCACCAGCCGACCGCGCAGCTCGGCCTGCTCGCCGCTCTGCAGGTCGCGCGCCCGGACCCCGACGACCCGGTTGTCGATGCGCAGCAGCTCGTCGACGCGGCAGTAGTTGTACAGGCGAGCCCCCGCGGCGGTCGCCGAGAGCAGACACTCGAGCGCCAGCCGCTCCGGCGAGAACATCTGACAGTCGTAATACAGCAGCGCCCCGGCGAGACCCTCCGCCGGCAGGTCGGGCTGCAGCGCGAGCGCGGCCGCGGGCCCGAGCTTACGATGCCCGGGCACCCGCTGGTCGCGATCCGCGAGCCAGCCGCGATCGAAGGCGAGCAGGTCGTACACCGTGAGCCCGGCGCGCAGCTTCAGCAGCCCGTCCTTGTCGTCGCGAAACGAGGGCAGCAACACCGGCAAGGGATAGACGAGGTGCGGGGCGATGCGCAGCCAGGTCCGACGCTCGCGCAGCGACTCGCGGATCAGCCCGACCTCGAGGTTCTTCAGATAGCGCAGCCCGCCATGGATCAGCTTCGAGGAGGCGGCGCTGGTGGCATGGCTGAAGTCGTGCTTCTCGAGCAAAACCACCGACAGGCCGCGCAAGGCAGCGTCGCGGGCGATACATGCGCCAGTCACGCCGCCACCGACGACGATCAAGTCGTGGACGTGGGAGGCCGCCTGGGCGAGGGCAGTTCGCATGAGAGCTCCAGGCTACTCGCAGGCCGGCCCGCGCGACAGGCGTCACGTGCTGAAGCTGACGCGCGCCGACCCCGCAAAAAGGGCCACAGACGGCCGCGCAATCGCGTATCCTCGCGCCCCGCACATGCAAGATCGACCGATCTCCAGCTTTATCCGCAGGCACTACCGCCATTTTAATGCGGCCGCCCTGGTCGACGCCGCCGAGGGCTACAACCGGCACCTCGCGGGCGGCGGGAAGATGCTCGTGACCCTGGCCGGGGCGATGAGCACGGCGGAGCTCGGCATCAGCCTCGCGGAGATGATCCGCCAGGGCAAGGTCCACGCGATCAGCTGCACCGGCGCGAACCTCGAGGAGGACGTGTTCAACCTGGTCGCGCACGACCACTACGAGCGCGTGCCGAACTACCGGCAGCTGTCGCCGAGCGACGAGAAGGCGCTGCTCGACCGGCACATGAACCGGGTCACCGACACCTGCATCCCCGAGATGGAGGCGATGCGGCGCATCGAGGACGCGGTGCTCGCCGAGTGGGTGCGCGCGGACCAGGTCGGCGAGCGCCTGTTCCCGCACGAGTTCATGTACCGGATCCTTCGCAGCGGGGTGCTCAAGAACAGCTACCAGATCGACCCGAAGGACTCGTGGCTGCTGGCGGCGGCCGAGGCCGACCTGCCGATCTTCGTGCCCGGCTGGGAGGACTCGACCCTCGGCAACGTGTACGCCGGCCACGTCATCAGCGGCGACGTGAAGAACGTGCACACCGTGCGCACCGGCATCGAGTACATGATTCGCCTCGCCGACTGGTACACGCGCATGACCCGCGACACCACCATCGGCTTCTTCCAGATCGGTGGCGGCATCGCCGGCGATTTCCCGATCTGCGTGGTGCCGATGCTCCACCAGGACCTGCGCCGCACCGAAGCCCCGCTGTGGGGCTACTTCTGCCAGATCAGCGACTCGACGACCAGCTACGGCTCCTACTCCGGCGCCGTGCCCAGCGAGAAGATCACGTGGGGCAAGCTCGGCGTCGATACGCCCGCCTACATCATCGAGTCCGACGCCACCATCGTCGCGCCCCTGATGTTCAGCTACATCCTCGGCCTGTGAGCCCCGGCCCTCGGGGCCGACGTCGTCACTGCATCTCGTCTCATGCTCTCTCAGCCCCGGCGGCGACGCCCGGGCTGCGGGACGTCGTCGCTCGAAGCTCAAGAGCCTTAAAAAGACGAAGCCCGAGGGGTTAGCTCGGGCTTCGACTTGGCGGGGCGGACGGGACTCGAACCCGCGACCTCCGACGTGACAGGCCGGCGTTATAACCGACTTAACTACCACCCCGTCCCTAGTCGGCTTTGGGGGCCGACGGGACCGGGAGCATGCTGGAACCGCGTCAAGCTGTCAAGCACGATCTCGCGGCGATTTGTGAGCATCCCGGAGCATCCCGAATGGGCCGGAGCTTTCAGGCGCGACCGGCAGCGAGGATCGCCACGAGGTTGGCGCCCCAGCGGCATTCGGGCCCGAACATGGCCTCCAGGGCCGGATCCAGGCCGTCGAGGGTGGCGAGCACGGCGGGGGTCAGGCTGCGTCGCAGGCGGCCGGCCAGGTTGCCGCTGACCGCCCGGGGCGCGGCCACGCCAGTCACGACCGGATGATTGGCTGCGAGATCTCCCGTGCCGCCACGACCACGAAGCGAGGCCCGCAGGCTCAGGGCGAGGTCCATCGCCGTGAGCAAACTCGGGATCACCAGGGTGCCGGCCTGCGGGGCGCTCCACATCTGCAGCACGGTCAGCCCGGCCCGCTCGGCCGCCGCCTGCAAGCTGCTGCGCTCGAAGAAGCTGACGTGGTCCCCGAGCTCGAGCGGCCGATAGCGGCGGCCCCACAGCGGACGCATGCGGTCGCCCCAGTTCGGCACCTCGACCACCGCGACGCCGCCCGCGGCGAGGTGGCGGCGGATCCACACCAGACCGGCCACAGGTCGACGCAGATGCTCGAGCACGTGCGTCAGGGTGATCAGGTCGTAGCGCGGCAGGCCGAGCTCGTGGGTCTCGATGTCCAGAGCGTGCACCGTGTGACCGGCCGCCAGCGCCCGCTCACCGGCCGGCGAGCGCTCGATGCCCTCGGTGCGGTAGCCGAGCTCGCGCAGCACGTCGAGCAGCAGGCCGGTGTTGCAGCCGAGGTCCAGCGCCCGGGCACCCGGCCGCGGGCGGCCGATCTTTCCGCCGCTCAGTCGGTCATACAGCGCGACGTTGCGGCGCTTGCGGGCCGCGCCCGGGCGAGCCGCGGTGTCGGTGCTCGCCGGCCCGGCCCGGCCGGCGTAAAAGTCCTCGCTCAGGAACTCGGCCGCGTATTGGCCGGTCGCGTGAACGAGCCCGCAGTCGCCGCAGCGAACGACGCCGACGCCGGCCTCGGCGGGCAGCAGGCTGGCGCCGCCGGGCCCGCCGCACAGCGGGCAGCCGGCGAGCGGCTCGAGCCTGGGCGGGGCTTTAGACATGTCCCTGAGGCCAGATGGATGGTGGAGGCCAGATCGATAGTGAAGGCCGGACGGATAGTGAAGGCCAGATGGATAGTGAAGGCCGGATGGGTAGCGAAGGCCGGACGGCTAGTGCGCCAATGCTCTGACCGTGCAGATACGCCGGCCGAGGCGGGCGCCGAGGCCGGTGGTCGCAGACCTCAGTCTTCATCGCGGTCACGTCGTCGCGGGCCGGCACGGGGGGCCCAGCTTACGCGCTTTCCCCCGGGCTGCCACGCTTCGCGCTACCCTCGCGGCGATGTGCGGGATCGCCGGGATGATTGGTCGCCACGACCCGAGCTTGCTCGCCGCGATGACCGCGAGCCTGCGGCACCGCGGTTGGGACGGCGAGGGCCTGCACATCGACGGCGCGCTGGGCCTCGGCCACCGGCGGCTGGCGGTCCTCGACCTCGCGGGCGGGGCTCAGCCGATGCTGCGGGCCGACGGCCAGGCCGTCATCAGCTTCAACGGCGAGATCTTCAACTACCAGGCGCTGCGCCGCGAGCTGCTCGCCGCGGACCAGACGCTGCTGCGTCAGGGCGACACCGAGGTCCTGCTCGCCGGCCACCAGTGCTGGGGCGTCGCTGGCTTGCTCGCGCGGCTGCGCGGGATGTTCGCCTTCGCGCTCTGGGACACGTCCCGGGAGACGCTGCTGTTGGCGCGCGACCACCTCGGCATCAAGCCGCTCTATTACGCGGTGCTGGCCGACGGCGCGATGTTGTTCGCGTCCGAGCCCAAGGCGCTGCTGTGCTGCCCGGAGGTCGACCGCGGCCTCGACCTGACCAGCCTCGACGCTTACCTCGACCTGTTCTACATCCCGCCGCCGCGCTCGATCTTCCGCGGCATCCAGCAGCTCCCGCCCGGCCACATACTCACCTGGCACAAGGGACAGCTGCAGATCCAGCGCTGGTTCGATCCGACGCCACGCGCGCTGGACCCCCACCTCGTTCGCACCAACAGCCTCGAGGCCTGGGCCGAGGCGGTCGCCCCCGTGCTCGCGGAGGCGGTCGCGCTGCACACCGTCTCCGATGTCCCGCTCGGCGCCTTCCTGTCCGGCGGCCTCGACTCCTCGGCGATCGTCGCCCTCATGGCCGAGCAGAGCCGCCACCCCGTCGAGACCTTCTGCGTCGGCTACGGCCCCGAGGGCCGCTCCTACGAGGAGCGACCCGTCGCCCGTCGCGTCGCCCGATACTTCGGCACCACCCACCGCGAACTCGAGCTCGACATCGACCTGCTCGGCGATCTCGACGCCGTCGTCCGCAGCTTCGACGAGCCCTTCGGCTCCTGGGCCGCGCTCCTCGGCCACCGCCTCTCACGCTTCACCCGCCAGCACGTCACCGTCGCCCTCGCCGGCGACGGAGGCGACGAGGTCTTCGGCGGCTACCCCCGCTACCGCGGCCTGCTGCTGTCGCAGGGCCTGTCCCATGTGCCAGGTCTGGCGCTCGCCCGCCGCGTGCTCGCCCGCGCCGGCGAACCAACCACCGCCCGCAGCCTGCGCCGGTGGGCCCGCCAATTCCTCGACGGCTGCCAGCTGCCTCCCCCCGAGCGCTACGCGAGCTGGGTCGCCTACGCCCCGCCCGCCGCGCGCGACCGACTGTATACGGCGAGCACCCGCGCCGCGGTCGAGGCGGCCGGTCGACTCTCCCCGGTCGCGGCGGCCTTCTCCGAACCTGGCTTTGGGGACATCGTCCAGCGGGCCGGTTATGCCGACCTGCGGGGCTTCTTGCCGGAGAACGTGCTGCGCGGCTCGGACCGGATGAGCATGATGCACGGCCTCGAGGTTCGGGTGCCGTTTTGCGACCGCGCGCTGGTCGAGCTGATGGCCGCCGCGCCGGCGTCGGTACGAGTCGGGGCGCTGGCCTCGAAGCGCATCCTTCGCCGGATCATGCGCGGCAAGGTGCCGGCGGAGGTGCTGACGCGCAAGAAGCTCGGCTTCACGGCGCCCTTCGGCACCTGGCTCAAGCGGGCCGAGGGGCGGATCGCCGCCGACCTGTTGCATCCGGCGCAGATCGCCCGCCGCGGCCTGTTCGAGCCCGCCGAGGTCGCCAGGCTGCTCACCGAGCATCGCACGGGCGCTCGCGATCACAGCCATCGAATCTGGTCCTTGCTGGTGCTCGAGCAGTGGCAGCGCACCTATATGGACCGCTAGTCTCGCGGATCCCACGCGCGGCCCGCCCGACGCCTGGCTCTCCGCTCACTTTCTCGGCCCGAGACACTTGGTCGCGGGCGTGTGTTATCGTCGGCGGCCGGCATGTTCACGACCTTATTCGCGGCGGCGGCGATGGCCCTCACGCTGGCCCTGCCGACCTTCCCCGACGGCCTGACGATCCCGATCACGCTGTTCATCGGGCTCGTGGGGCTCGGCGGGCTCGGCGGGTTCCTGCGCTCGTCGGTCGCTCGCACCCAGCTCGCGCTGCTGGTGCCCTGGGCCTTCGCCCTCGCGCTCGGCGTCGCCGTGGGGACCATCCGCGGCAACCCGCTCGGCCAGGCGATCGAGGACGCGCTGCCCTACGTGCTGTTCACGCTCGGGCTGTGCGCCGGCCGCAGCGTCAGCCGGCCCCTGGTGGTGCTCTGGGTGGTCCTGGTGGTCTGCGTCGCGGACGGGGTGATCTCGCTGGTCCGCCTGCCGAGCTGGGACATCGGCCACGTCCGGTCGACGTACAACCACTTCAAGGTGATCGCCGGACACCTGCTCGTCGGGGTCTACTGCGCCGCGTTCCTCGCTCGCCTGACCCACAGCCGGGTCGCGCGGGGCCTGTGCGCCGCGGCGCTGGCGATCCTCCTCGTCAGCATCGTCGCCACGGCCAGCCGCGGGATGCTGCTCGGCCTCGGCCTCGGCCTCGTCACCGCGCTCTACATGCGACGACCCGCGCGCGGCATCCTCTTCACCGGCGCCGCGGTGGTGCTCGGCATCGTCTTCGCCACCGGGCTGATGGACCTCGGCACCCAGTATCTGCGCTTCGGCAACCAGGGTACGGTCGACAGCCGGGTCGACGAGATCGAGGAGTGCCTGGCCGCGTTCCTCAGGATGCCGGTGCTCGGCGCCGGCCTCGGCGCCGAGTTCATCATCGAGGGCCGTCACGTCAGCTACGTGCACAACATGGTGGCGTACCACCTGTGGAAGTTCGGCCTGTTCGGCTCGACCTTGTTCGCGTTGCCCGTGCTGTCCCTCGCGCGCCAGGCCCTGCGCACGCCGCATATGCTGCGCGCGACGATCTTCGGCGGCGCTGTCAGCGTGCTCGTTTATGTCACCACCGCCGCGTCCTACAAGAGCTACTTCCTCGTCCCGATGGTCGGGATGGTCGTCGGCGCGTCCTTGCAGCTCACCATGCCCGCGCGTATGTCCGTAAAGATCGGGCCCGACGCAGCCATCTCGGAGGCCAAAATATCATGAGTCCGTTCGGGATCGTCATCCTCACCAAGGACGAGGAGCTCAACTTGCCCAAGGCGCTGGCGTCGATCGCCGGGCGCTGCCCGGTGGTCATCGTCGATTCGGGCTCCAGGGACCGAACCGAGGCGATCGCCCGCGAGGGCGGCGCGGAGTTCGTATACAACCGCTTCGAGGACTACGCGCGCCAGCGCAACTGGGCGCTCGAGCAGGTCCAGGACCGCTTCGCGTGGATCTACTTCCTCGACGCCGACGAGGAGCTGACGCCGGCGTTGTGGGAGGAGATCCAGCGGACGATCCGGCGCGACGACATCGACGGCGCGTATGTCCGCTGGGACGTCCGGATCCTCGGCAAGCAGATGATCCGCGGCGAGTTCAAGAACGCGATGATGCTGCGCCTGATGCGGCCGACGATCGCCCGCTTCCGCCGCGGCATCAACGAGCGCGTCGACGACAGCAGCATGCGGATCACGCTGCTCAAGGAGCGGATGATCCACCGCGACGCCAAGCCGCTCGGCGAGCTGTTCAAGAAGCACGTCGAGTACGCCCGGCGCGAGGCGCTGGCGTACCTCGACGGGCTGCAGAACCCGCAGCCGCGCGGCAAGCTCAACCTGCGCACCAAGGCCGGGCGGGTCGCCGTGCTGCGCGGGATCTACAATCGGATGCCGCTGTTCGTGCGGCCCTTCGTCAACTACGGGCGCGTGATGCTGCTGCTCGGCGCCTGGCGCGATGGGGTCCAGGGGGTGATCCACGCCGGCATGCACGCGCTGTGGTACCCGATGATGATCGACCTGCTGATCTACGAGGAGCTGCTACGCCGCGACGGCGTGCTCGCCCGCGAGTTCGCGCCGCGCCCGGCCCGAGAGACCTGACGCCGGAGACCTGACGCCGGCCGCTCAGCGAGCGGCGGCGTAGACCTCGAACCCGCTGCCATAACCGGCGCGGTCGAGCGCGTGCACGAGCGGCTCGGCGGCGAGGGCGAGGCCGGCCGCCAGCATCCGCGCGAGCGGGGAGTCGCCGAGGACGATCCG
>NZ_JACCSO010000731.1 GCF_013812955.1 Nannocystis sp.
GCGGCCGCGAGCGCCGGGGCCGGTGAGGCGGACCCGCGCGAATCGGCGGTCCCGCAGCACGCCAGCAGCACGCTCGTCGCCAGCGCGCCGTGACGCCGTGAGCTGGGCCGGGGCATCTCGGGCGCAATACTACCGGGGCCGGGCCGATCGAACGACGGATGGGCATGGATTTCGCGGTCCGAACGTTGGGGCCTTACACTGCAAGCCCGTGCCGCTCGTCCGCCCCCTCATCCGCCTGCTGCGCTCGACCCTGCCGGGGCTCGGGAGCCTCGTGCTGGCCTGTGGTGGGCCGCCGGTGGAGCTTTTGTCGGCTTCGCCGGCGCCGCCGCCGGTGCTGGCGCCGGACCCCGCGGCGCCGGTCGAGCTGTGTCCGGCGGATGGAATCGCGCCGTCGCAGCTGCCGCGCACCCAGCCCGAGCACGAGACCCTCGGTTATTGGCTGGTGCGCACGGCGGAGGTCGCCGACCTCGACCGGCCGGTGCTCGCCGCGGCGGAGGTGTCGGGGCACAACGCCGCGATGCTGCGCAGCCGGGCGCTCGGCTTCGGCGGGCGGGCCGACCTGCGGGCGCCGATCGACGTCGTGGCGCTCGCGGGCGGCCTGCAGGCGCGGGTGGGATTTTTGCGGGAGCGCTTCAGCGGCGGCAAGTTCGTGCAGCTCGACGGCACGCCGGTGCCGGCCGACCTGCAAGCGCGCTACGCGGTCGAGATCACGCCCGAGGCGCTGGCCCGGGACCTGCGTGCGCCGGTGCTGGGCGCGGGGACCGAGGGCGTGGCCGATGCGATCACCGACGCGCCGGAGCCCGAGCTGCGGGTCGCGCTCGACCTGATCCCGATCCATTGCGGGCCGCAGATCGAGCCCTACTACAGCGGCAGCCGCGACCCGGACTTCGACCGCAACCTGTGCTCGATGGCCCGCCCGCAGGAGGTCGTGCAGGTGCTGCGGCCCTGGGGCAACGATCTGCTGCTGGCGCGCACCAGCTATGTGGTCGGCTGGATCGACGGCCGCAGCGCCAGGCTGTCGCCCCCGCTCGCGCCCGCCGAACTGCGGGCCTTCCTCGACGGCCCGCACCGCCGCGTCGGCGAGGATCTGAGCCTGCCGCTGGAAGCTGGCGGCAGCCACCCGCTGCCGTTCGCCAGCCTGATCCCGGCGGCGCCGGGGGCCGCCGGGAGCGTATGGGTCGCGACCGCGGAGGGGGTCCGCACCGGCCTCGCCGAGGGTCCCGCCTTTGCCGAGGTCCCGCGCCCGCTGACCCGCCGCGCCGTGCTCACGGAGGCCTTCGCTTATCTCGGGCAGCCCTACGGCTGGGGCGACCGCGCCGGCGGCCGCGACTGCTCGCGCTACCTGATGGACCTGTTCGCGGGCCTCGGGGTCAAGCTGCCGCGGCACACCAGCGATCAGGCGCAGGCGGGCAGCTACGTGGTCGAGGTCCCGACCGAGCTGGCCGAGCCCGCCCGGCTCGTATTGCTCGACGATCACAACCGCCGGGGGATCGTGCTGCTGCACTTTCCTGGGCACATCATGCTCTACCTGGGCCGCGACGCCGGCGGCACGCCGATGGCGATCCACTCGTTCGCGGAGTACCTGGTGCCCTGTGCGGGCCGGGCCGAGGGCGCCCCGGCCGGCGAGCGCGAGACCCTCCTCAAGGTCAACGGCGTGCACGTCACCGACCTCGAGCTCGGCCGTGGGACCTCGCGCACCGCCTTCATCCAGCGCATCACGAAAATCACCGTCCTGGGTCCCGCCCGCTGAGCACCCGCGCTACAGTGCGCCACCCATGCGCGGCCTGAACAATTTCGCCGATCCCAACCTCGACGCCCTGCTCGACGAAGTCTACGGCCTCGCCGAGGACGACCCCGAGGCCGCGCTGACGATGCTCGAGGACGGTAGCGTGACCTGGCCCGACCAGCCCGAGCTGCTGTTCGCGCGCGGTGAGCTCGAGTGGACGCTGCACGGTCCGGAGGCCGCCGAGCCGCACTATCGCCAGGCGGTCGCGCTCGCCCCGGAGTTCGCCGACGCCCGTTACGCGCTCGGGGAGATCCTCGGCCTGCTCGGCGAGGAGCAGGCGATGGTCGTCGAGAACCTCGAGGTCCTGCGCCTCGACACCGAGGCCGACATCGGTGAGGGCCTCGGCAGCCCCGAGGACCAGCGCTTCATCGCCCAGGTCGCCGAGGACGTGCTCGCGGCGATCCCCGAGGAGTTTCGGGCCCGCCTGAACAACGTGCCGGTGGTGCTCGAGGCGCGCCCGAGCACAGCCCTGGTCCGCGACGGCTTCGACCCGCGCGCGCTCGGCCTGTTCGAGGGCGCCGACGACCTCGGCCAGCGCAGCCAGGCCACCCAGGATTCGCCGACCCGCATCGTCCTGTTCTTCGCCAACCTGCTCGCCAGCTTCCCCGACGAGGACGCGCTGCGCGAGGAGATCGAGGTCACCATCCTCCACGAGATCGGCCACTTCTTCGGCCTCGACGAGCAGGACATGGAGCGCCTCGGCCTCGAGTAGATGTCAGGTGCTGACAGCGACATGAAGCGCCGCGGCCGCGATCAAATGCTCGCAGTCGCGCCGATCATAATGTGTTGACGGCGAGCCCGACCTGAATTAGGGTAGGACCCGTGAACCGAGCTTGACAGTCAGACCCGCCTTGACGGGGATATCCACTCCTCTCACGAGGAGGGACAGAAGAGACGGACCCCCAGGAAGGCCTACAAGGCACTCTGCAGGGTCCTGGCGAGCATTCGGCGCATACGCAGCGGTGGCGACAACGGTCATCGCGCCGGATCTAAGCACTCCGGAGACGCGGGTTCAACTCCTGTCCGCTGCACCCTCGCGCTCACGCACTACGTGATCGTGCGCGCCGACCTGCCGCGCGGCACCTTGGCCGCGCAGGTCGTGCACGCCGCCGGCGAGAGCTCGCCTGGACGCCTGCCTGCGGGCACGCGCGCCGTCGTGCTCGCGGTCCGCGACGAGGCCCAGCTGGCGCAGCTCGAGCGTGAGCTCCTGCGCCTGGCGATCCCCCACCACGCGATCCGCGAGCCGGATCCGCCCCATTTCCACGCCCTCATGGCCATCGGCATCGTGCCAGTGGCCGATCGAGGGCGGGTCCAAAAAGTCACCGGACAGCTCCCGCTGCTCCGCTGACCCATCAACAAACACGTCATGAACAATCAAGATCATTCCCCCTCCATTTCTTCTTCTTCTTTAAACCTCGACCTCGCGCGCCTCCGGGCCGCCCGGGTCGCGCTCGATCTGCAGATCCTCGCCCTCAAGCGGGTCCTGCGGGTCCGCTGGCAGGCGCCCATGGCCGACGAGCAGCGCGCCCTTTTACAATGCAAGCACGAGGCGACCGAGCTGTGCATCCTGCGCGCGTGGCAGCGCGGGCGCTGGCACCTCGTCGATCAAAAGCGCTGCGCCGAGGTGGCCGCCCGCCTCGCGCCCGCCTTCAGCCACGCCGCCGAGGCCGCGGCCTGATCGCATGCGCCGGCGAGGCCCGGTCTGCTACCGACATAACATCGCTCGCGGGCATACCCGCGACGTCGCTGCGCATTGTGACAGCGAATGCACGCATTCGGATCTGCGCGGATTCCGAGGTGCTGGATTCAGACGACGGTGCGCCCGCGGTGCCCTGAGTTGCCACGGGTGATCCGTGCGTGTCAAATAGGGTCGTGGCGCACGCGCGTGGCATCAGTCTCAAGGGTGCGCTTCATGGGGGCGGATCGACGGGATCGACGGAGTGGCCGACGCGCAGCGCGAAGTCGGCGGGGCCGCGCTCGTCGAGTTCGATGGCGGACGCGGGCACGCCGCAGGCGATCAGCGTCTTGCGAAGCTCGAGGGAGCGCTTGATGTCCTCGTCGTCGGGCTCGCGGACCTCGAGGGTGAAGCGGAGGTCGGGGCGATCCTTCAGGCCGGGGTGATGGCGGGTGCCGCGGATCAGCCGGCACAGGCGGCGCTGCCACGAGCGCGTGAGCTCGCCGCGGCGATACTCGAAGATGTCGAGCTGATAGCTGACCCGCGGGCGCACGCCGGCGGCGCGGGCGAGGGTCTCGAGGCTGCGCACCTGATCGCCGAAGGTCGCGCGCAGGGCGTCGTCGAGGGGGCCCGGGGGCAGCGGGAAACGGTAGACGATCGTCGGCGGGGCGGTGGCCGCGAGGTGGACGATGACGGCGAGCTCGAGCGGGCCGCTGGTGCGCGGCCACAGGAGGTGGCGGACGCAGCGGTCGGTGGTGCGGCAGGCAGGGTCTACGAGCCACCTGTGCACGCTGTAGGCGTTGGGGCTGACGCGGGCATAGTCGTAGTCGGTCGGCTCGATGACCGTGGTGTAGGCGCCGTGCGCGACCTTCTTCACGATCGGGACGACCTCATGCATGGTGCCGACGGTGACGACGTTGAAGGCGACGCGGCCGAACATCACGAGCAGCGGGAACCG
>NZ_JACCSO010000528.1 GCF_013812955.1 Nannocystis sp.
CGCCACCACCCGCGCCAGCCCGCGAGGCGAGCCGCAGCGTGCCGGCACCTCCGAGCGCCGCCACACTCGCCGCAGTGCGGCCCCCGAGCGTCGCCACAGCGGCCGCGTCACGTCCACCGAGCGCCGCGATGCCGGCCGCGGACAGTCCGGAGAAGGCCAGCGGCAGTGGTTCACGGCGCCGCAGCAGCGCGCTTGCGATGTCCGGTCATGGCGAGCCGCGCGACTGGGGGACGATCCCCCCGATCAACGACCTCTTGCCGGTGGTCCCGGCCGCCGCGCCCCCAACACCGCCAGTACCGGTCACCGCGCTCGCACCGCAGCCCACGCGAAACCCCCTGCCGTTGACCCTCATGATCGCGGTCGGCCTCGCCGCCTTGCTCGCGCTCGTGTTCTTGTTGACCTGAGCGCCCGTGCGGATCGTCGCAGCAAGGCCGTGACGCGGGGAGGGGACCCGCGGTTATCTTTCGCGCGTGCCGGTCTCCGAGTCTCTCCTTCGTAGCGCCCTCGCCTCCGGTGGCACCCTCGCGGCCGTGCCGGACGACTTCTCCGCCCTCGGCGCGCACTACAGCGGCAAGGTCCGCGAGAACTACACCCGCGACGACGAGCGCCTGATCATCGTCACCGACCGCATCAGCGCCTTCGACGTCGTGCTCGGCACGATCCCCTTCAAGGGTCAGGTGCTGAACGGCCTCGCCCGCCACTGGTTCGCGGCGACCGCAGATCTGTTCCCGAACCACATGCGGGCCGTGCCCGATCCCCAGGCGATGCGCGTCAGCGAGTGCCGGCCGATCCCGGTCGAGTTCGTGGTCCGCGGTTACCTCACCGGGGTCAGCGATACCAGCATCTGGCGGGCCTACGAGCGCGGCGAGCGGGAGTTCTGCGGCCACCCGCTGCCGGCCGGGCTGCGCAAGCACGAGCGACTGCCGCAAAACCTGCTCACGCCCTCGACCAAGGCCCCCAAGGGCCAGCACGACCTCAGCGTCAGCAAGGCCTGGCTGGTCGAGCAGGGCCTGATCTCCGCGGCGCAGCTCGACGAGCTCGAGCGCCGCTGCCTGGCCCTGTTCGCGGCCGGGCAGGCGATCGCCGCCGAGCGCGGCCTCATCCTCGTCGACACCAAGTACGAGCTCGGCCAGCGCCCTGACGGCGAGATCGTCCTCATCGATGAGATCCACACCCCCGACAGCTCGCGCTACTGGTTCGCCGACACCTACGCCGCCGCCATGCAGCGCGGCGAGGACCCGCGCAGCCTCGACAAGGAGTACCTGCGCCGCTGGCTGGTCGAGCAGGGCTTTCGCGGCGACGGCCCGCCGCCCGCGCTGCCCGACGAGGTCCGCCTCGAGGCCGCCCGCCGCTACATCGAGGTCTTCGAGCTGCTCACCGGCCGCGCCTTCGAGGCCGACCCCGAGCCCCCGCTGCCGCGCCTGCGCCGTAACCTCGGTTTGGCCTGACCTGGCGGCCTTCGCGGCTTGAATTATCCCCGGCTGCGGTCCACCCTGGGACCCGGAGCACACGCCATGCAGTCGATGATCGCCTCGTGTCTGGCCTTTACCTTCGGGCTGATGTTCCTGTCGGCGCTGCTGCCGGGCATGGTCGTGCGTGACCTGTGGAGCGCGGCCAAGGCCGCGGTCGTCTGCGGCGTGCTCAGCGTCGTCGTCGGCAAGCTGCTGTTCGCGCTGCTCTCGCTGATCTTTTTCTTCCCGATCTTGATCACCGGACCCATCGGCGCGTTCGTGGTCCAGACCTTCGTGAACACCGTGTTGCTGCTGCTGACGGAGAACCTCGTCGACGGCGTCCGCTTCCAGCGCTGGCGCACGGCGCTCTGGGCGGCCGTCGGCCTCACGCTGCTGCAGACCATCGCCGCCGGCCAGGTCGGCGGGGGTTGACTCACAGCCGCGAGCGGAGCGCGCGCGCGGCCTGCAAACGGCGTCCTGCTAGGCTCCGCCCGCGATGTGTGGCGTCTTTGGAGTCTTCAACCATTCTGAGGCGGCGAACCTCACCTACCTCGGCCTGCACGCGCTGCAACACCGAGGTCAGGAGTCCGCCGGCATCGTCACCTGTCAGGGTGGCACCCTCCACGCGGTCCGCAAGATGGGCTACGTCTCCGAGGTCTTCAGCGCCGACGTGTTCCCCCAGCTGCCCGGGCGGGTGGCGATCGGCCACGTCCGCTACACCACCGCCGGCGGCTCGCTGCCCAAGAACATCCAGCCGCTGACCGCCGAGGCCAGGCACAGCTCGATCGCCGTCGCCCACAACGGCAACCTCGTCAACGCCGAGCAGCTGCGCGACGAGCTCGAGGAGGACGGTGCGATCTTCTCCTCGCAGTCGGACACCGAAGTCATCCTCCAGCTGATGGCCCGCAGCCGCGCGAACGGCTTCACCGAGCGGCTGATCGAGGCGCTCGGCAAGGTCCGCGGCGCCTACAGCCTGGTGTTCACGACCGACGACAAGTTGATCGCCGTCCGCGATCCCCACGGCTTTCGTCCGCTGATCCTCGGCCGTCTGCGCAGCAACCCCGAGTGCTACGTCGTCGCCTCCGAGACCTGCGCCTTCGACCTGATCGAGGCCGAGAAGGTCCGCGACATCTCCCCCGGCGAGATCCTCATCATCGACGGCAACGGCCTGCAGTCGGTCCAGCTGCGCCGCGAACCCCGACGCTTCTGCGTGTTCGAGCACGTCTACTTCGCCCGCCCCGACAGCGTGCTCGACGACCTCTCCGTCTACGACGCGCGCATCGCCATGGGCGAGCAGCTCGCCCGCGAGACCGGCGTGCCCGCCGATGTCGTCATCCCTGTGCCCGACTCCGGCATGGTCGCGGCCCTCGGCTTCGCCAAGGCCAGCGGCCTGCCCTTCGAGATGGGCCTCATCCGCAATCACTACGTCGGCCGCACCTTCATCGAGCCCACCAGCTCGATCCGCCACTTCGGCGTCAAGCTCAAGCTGAACCCCGTGCCGCAGGTCCTCAAGGGCCGCCGCGTGATCGTCGTCGACGACTCGCTGGTCCGCGGCACCACCTCGCGCAAGATCGTCAAAATGATACGCGCCGCCGGAGCCGCCGAGGTCCACCTGCGGATCTCCTCGCCGCCCGTGATCAGCCCCTGCTACTACGGCATCGATACGCCGACCCGCGCCGAGCTCCTGGCCTCCTCGCATAACCCCGAAGAGGTCGCGCGCTACGTCACGGCCGACTCCGTGGCCTACCTCTCGCTCGAGGGCCTCATGCAGGCCGTACGCGGCGAATCTGGTGTAACCTACTGCACCTCCTGCTTCACCGGCGAGTACCCGATCCGCTTCACCCCCCCGCAGGGGCGACGCCAGCTCCGCCTGATCGAAGTCTAACCATCGTCCACCATGAACGAAGTCAGTCAAAGCCTCCCCGAGCACAACAAGGTCACCGAGCAGCTCGCTCGCCTCGCGGCCCGATTGGCCGAGTTGCGGCGGCATCTTTGACTACGTCGGCAAGCTAGAGCGACTCGAGGAGCTCGACGCGCAGACCGCCGATCCGTCGTTTTGGGGCAAGAACGACAAGGCCCAGGAGCTCCTGCGCGAGCAGGCGACCACCAAGAAGGTCGTCGACGACCTCGACGAGGCCCAGAAGCGCCTCGAGGACGCCCAGACCCTCTACGAGCTCGGACGTGAGGCCGAGGACAACGCGAGCATCCTCGAGGCCGCCGCCGGACTCGAGGCGCTCGAGGTCCGCGTCGCCAAGATGGAGTTCCAGCGCATGCTCGGCGGTCGCTTCGACGCCACCAACGCGATCGTGTCGGTCAACGCCGGCGCCGGCGGGGTCGACAGCCAGGACTGGGCCCAGATGCTGCAGCGCATGTACCAGCGCTGGGGCGAGCGCCGCGGCTTCAAGGTCCAGATCCTCGACCTCCAGGACGGCGAGCAGGCCGGCATCCGCAGCGTCGAGCTGGCGATCGAGGGCGAGTACGCCTACGGCCATCTGCGCTCGGAGATCGGCGTGCACCGCCTGGTCCGCATCAGCCCCTTCGACGCCAACGCCCGCCGCCAGACCAGCTTCGCCAGCGTCATGGTCCTCCCCGACGTCGGCGACGACGACGCGGAGATCGAGATCAACGACGCCGACCTGCGCGTCGACACCTATCGCTCCTCCGGCGCGGGCGGCCAGCACGTCAACAAGACCGAGTCCGCCGTGCGCCTGACCCACCTCCCGACCGGCCTCGTCGTCGCCTGTCAGATGGAGCGCTCGCAGCACAAGAACATGGCCACCGCCCGGCGCATGCTCATGGCCAAGCTCATCGACCTCGAGCAGCAGAAGCGCGAGGCCGAGCGCAACAGCCTCGAGGGCGAGAAGAAGAAGATCGAGTGGGGCAGCCAGATCCGCTCGTACGTGCTCCAGCCGTACCAGCAGGTCAATGACCACCGCACCGAGCTCAAGAGCTCGGCCGTCAACGCCATCCTCGACGGCGACCTCGACATCTTCATGGAAGCCTTCCTCCTCCAGCAATCGCAGCCCATCCCCGACACGCACTAGCGCCCCGGCCCCGTGCGCAGCACCTCAACGTCCCGCCTGCACTGGCAGATCGCCTGGCGCCACCTTCGGGTCGGCGACCGGCCCCCGGCGTGGGTGCGGGCGCTGCTCGTCACTGCCGCCTATCTCGTTGTCGTCGGCCTCGGGCTCGTCGCCTACGCCCAGTGGGGCCTCGCCCCCGAGCCCGCGCTCAACCCCGGCTTGCTGGCGCTGCCGGCGGGCATCGAGCCCCTCGACCTGATCCCGACCCCGCGCCAGGCCTACTACGGCGCGCTCGGCGGCTTCACCTTGCTGCTCGCCGCGGTGTTCCTCGGCCTCGGCGTGCTCTCACGGATCTTCACGCTGCTCGCCACCGTCATCGCGATCTCCGTGATGCTCGGCTGCATGGCCCTGGTGATCGTGCTCAGCCTGATGACCGGCCTCGAGCACGACCTCCGCGACAAGATCCTCGGCCAGCGCGCGCACATCCGCGTCAGTCGTGAGGACCACAAGCCCTTCGCCGACTACCGCGATCTCACCGCTGCCATCGCTGCCGAGCCCGGCATCATCGGCGCCAGCCCTTACCTGCAGGGCGAGGTCATGGTCCGCAGCGGCTTCCAGCGCCAGGGCGGGGTCTTGCTCGGCATCGATCCCGATCTGCACGCCAGCGTCTCCAACCTCCCCGACATCCTGCGCGAGGGCAAATACAGCTACCTCGCCGATCCCGCCGCCGTGCCCGAGTCGCAGTTCGGCTTCGAGGCCCTGCCGATCGTGCGCGAGGACGACGAGCCCACCCCCGATCCCGAAGAGGGTCTCGCCCATCCGCCGCCCGATCCACCGCCCCTCGAGGGCTCCATGATCGGGCTCGGCGCGACCGCTCTGCCGCCGCCACCGTTTCCGACCAAGCTCACCGGCGAAGGCGACGGCGACGACGGCGGCTGGGAGGACCCCGAACAGGAGCTCGAGAAGCTGCGCGCCGCCAAGCTTCCGCCCACCAAGGGCACGGTCACCGCGGTCGGTCCCGCCTCGAAGATCGCGAAGATCCCGAAGGTCCCGAAAGTCCCCCATGGCGTCGAGCTCGACGACGAGGAGGGCTGGGAGAACCCCGAGGCGGAGATCGCCCGCCTGCGCCAACAAGGCAAACTACCACCTGCCTCAAAGGACAGCCCCGTCGAGCCCGAGCCGGAGCCCGAGCCGGAGCCGGAGCCGGACCCGGCCAGCGAGACCGATGAGCCGCGCGCGGAGCAGCTCGACGGCGTGTTCATCGGCAGCGAGAAGGCCAAGGAGCTCGCGTCTCACCTCGGCGACCCCGTCCAGCTGATCACCCCGATCGGCCGCCTGACCCCCGCGGGACGCATCCCCGGCGTCATGAAGGTCAAGGTCGCCGGGGTCTTCGACGCCAATCATTACGAGTACGACCGCTGGCTGGTCTACGCCAACCTCCCGCTGGCCCAGGCCTTTTTGCGCTCCGGCGATCGCGTGTCCGGCGTCGAGGTCAAGGTCGATGACCCCGACCGGCTCGCCGAGCGCAAGCAGCAGGTCCAGGCCGTCGTCGATCGCCTCGGTCGCTCGGACCTCCTGGTCCAGGACTGGCAGGAGCTGAACCTCAGCCTGTTCTCGGCGATGGCCCTCGAGAAGATCGCGGTGTTCATCGCGCTGCTGTGCGTCATCCTCGTCGCCTCGATCGGCATCCTCGGCTCCAACCTGATGAGCGTGCTCGAGAAGTCCAAGGAGATCGCAATTCTCAAGACGATGGGCTGCACCGACCGCCTGATCCTGCGCGTGTTCATCTCCGAGGGCCTGTGCCTCGGCGTGCTCGGCGGCGTGCTCGGGATCCTCGCCGGCATCGCCCTCTGCACGGTCCTCGATCGCTACGGACTGCCGCTCGGCGGCAGCCTCCAGGGCTTCGAGCAGCTGCCCGTCGCCATCGATCCGCTGGAGATCGTGCTCGTCGGCTTCTCGTCGCTGCTGATCGTGTTCCTCTCGAGCCTGTACCCGGCCTGGGTCGCCTCACGCATGCGTCCCGTCGATGCCCTTCGACAGGGCGAGCGATGAACCGCCTGGTGTGGTTGATCGCCTTGCGCCACCTGCGGGCGCAAAAGGCTCCCACCTGGCTGCCTGGACTGGCCCTGCGCGCCCTCTATCTGGTCGTCGTCGGCGGCGCCTTCTTGATCGCCTCGGCCAACGCCCCGCGCCCCGGCATGTTCAGCCCGCCCCCGCTGACCCCGGCGATCGATTACATGGGCGCCCTCGGCAGCGTCACCCTCGCTGCGGGCGGCTTCCTGCTCGGCTTTTGCGCCCTCGCGCGCCTGTTCAACCTGCTCGCCACGATCATCGCCTTCTCGGTCGCGCAGGGCTGCATGGCCCTCGTGCTGGTGCTCGGACTGATGGGCGGCCTCGAAGACGACCTGCGCGGCCGCCTGCTCGAGCATCGCGCCCATGTCCGCGTCGCCCGTCACGACGGCGCCGGCTTCATCGCCGACGATGCATTGCTCGCCACCCTGCGCGCCCGCCCCGAGGTCGCCGGCGCCAGCGCGCTGCTCGAGGGCGAGGTGCTCGTGCGCACCGCATACGGCCGCCAGGGAGCGACCCTCATCGGCATCGACCCCACCCGCCACGCCACGGTCACCTCGCTGCCCGCCGAGGTCGAGCAGGGCAGCTACGTGTTCATGATGGCGCCCGAGCGCATCCCATACTTTCGCCCCGAGCCCGAGCCCGAGCCCGAGTTCGCGATCGAGGCAGAGTCCGAAGGCTTGGGGCCCGAGGTCGAGCAGCCCGAGCGCGAGGCGGCCGAGCCTCGAGGCGCAGCCGAGACCGAGACCGAGCCCAAGCCCGGGGACACAGCCGCGCCCGGCGATGCCGCGGTGACCCCACCTGTCCCCAAGGACCTGCCCCTCGAGCCAGATGACGAGGACGGCGACGGTTGGGAGGATCCCGCCGTGGAGATCCCGCGACTGCGAGCCGCAGGTGAGCTGCCGCCCGCCGCCCCGCCGAAGCTGGCTCCCGAGGCACCGCTCACGCCACCCGAGCCCGAACCAGCGCCCGAGCCCCTCCCCGAACCGCCCGCGCCCGAGCCCGAGCCCGAGCTCAAACCCGAGGCCGTGCTGCCGCCCGTGCTGCTCGGCCGGGAGCTCGCTGCCGAGCTCGGTGTCAACATGGGCGACCCCTTGCAGATCATCACCCCGGTCGGTCGCATGACGCCGCAGGGCATGGTCCCGGGCATGGTGCTCACGCGCGTCGCCGGCGTGTTCTTCACCGGCATCTTCGACATCGACCGCAAGCACCTGTACCTGCCGCTGGAGCAGGCGCAGGCGTTCCAGCGGGCCGACACGCAGGTCAACGCGATCGACATCAAGCTGCACGACGTCGCGGCGATCGACGCCGGACGGGCCGCTGTCGCCGAGGTCGTGGCCGGCCTCGACCTCGTCGTCGAGGACTGGCGCGACCAAAATCGTGACCTCTTCTCGGCGATGTTCCTGGAGAAGGTCGCGATGTTCATCGCCCTGGTGTTCGTGATCCTCGTCGCGGCCTTCGGCATCCTCGCCACCAACCTGATGGCCGTCCTGGAGAAGGCCCCGGAGATCGCCATCCTGAAGACGATGGGCTGCCGCGACCGCGAGCTGGCCCGAACCTTCGCCCTCGAGGGCCTTTGTGTCGGTGTGCTCGGCGTCTTCGGGGGGATCGCCGCCGGCGTCGCCCTGGGCCTCGCCCTCGGCGTGCACGGCCTGCCGCTCCAGGGCGGCGTGTTCTATCTGGAGCGCCTGCCGATCCGCATCGACCCCGCCGAGGTCGCCGTCGTCGCGGCCATGGCTCTCGCCATCGTCGCCCTGTCCAGCGCCTGGCCTGCGCGCTCGGCGGCCCGCCTGCGCCCGGTCGACGGCCTGCGCCTGCGCGACGAGTGAGCCGTGCGCCCGGACGTACCGGCTTCACACCTGAAATCTTCCCTGGCGTCGCGCCTGCCACCCGAAATGGCGGCACGGGCGGCGTTGACACGCTGGGGGTGCCCGTTTAGGGTTGCGCCATCTTGACCACCGGCGCCGCGCAGGAGCCGCCCGCACTCGTGCGGGTGGTCCACATGTACAAGGAGTTCACCCACGGAGCCAGGGTCCTCCAGGTCCTGCGCGACGTGAACCTGACCCTGAATCGCGGCGAAATGGTCACGATCATCGGCGCATCGGGGGCCGGCAAGTCGACGCTGCTGCATTGCCTCGGCACCCTCGACCTGCCGACGCGCGGCCAGATCTTGTTCGGCGACACCGACATCACCGCCTTCTCGCCGCCGCAGCTGGCCAGCTTCCGCAACGAGACCATCGGCTTCGTGTTCCAGTTCCATCACCTCCTTGGTGAGTTCACCGCGCTCGAGAACGCGATGATGCCGGCGCTGATCGGTCGCATCCCGCACAAAGAGGCGCGCGAGCGGGCAGGGGAGATGCTCAAGGCGGTCGGCCTCTCGCACCGCCTCAATCATCGCCCGGGCGAGCTCTCCGGCGGCGAACAGCAGCGCGTGGCGATCGCCCGCGCCCTCGTCATGCGCCCGCACCTGCTGCTCGCCGACGAGCCTACCGGCAACCTCGACACCCGCACCTCGGACGAGGTCCACGATCTGCTGTTTCGCCTCAACGACGAACACAAAATGACCCTGCTCGTCGTCACCCACAACATGGACCTCGCCTGGAAGGTCCCGCGGCGGATCCGAATGGAAGACGGCCGACTCGTCGACGACGCGCGCCACGACCCGAGCGTGGCCAGAGATGCGCGCACCGATCCGCCAGCAGGGACCCCGAGATCGTCGTGAGCGCCACTCCCGTCATCGCCTCCGCCAACCCCGGGGGCCGAAGGCCGGCCGGTTTGGGCCGCGCCCTCGCAGGTCGTCGCCTTGTGGGTCGCACCCTCACAATCCTGATCGCTTGCGTGCTCGCAGCGTTGCCCGGCCTCGCCCGCGCACTGCCCTTCAGCGGCGCCGCCGTCGGCGACGACATGATGTTTCGCATGCTCTACCTCGCCGAGGTGCCCGAGGAGGTGTACGGCCAGCCGATCGCCGACATCCGCGTCGAGGGCAACCGCCGCGTCGAGACCGAGGCCATGCTGCTCGAGCTCGAGAGCGGGGTGGGGGAGCTGGTGTCGACCCGCAACCTCGCCGCCGACATCCGCCGCCTGTGGGCGATGGGCAAGTTCGAGGACGTGCGCGTCGAGGGCGAGCTCACCGGCGCCGGCGTGGTCCTGACCTTCATCGTCAAGGAGCGACCCACCGTCCGCAAGATCATCGTCGAGGGCAACAGCAAGATCAAGCTCGACGACATCAACGAGGTCCTCGACCTCAAGCTGAACGGCATCCTCGACCTCGGCGCGGTCAAGGCCAACGTCGAGAAGGTCAAGCAGGCCTACGTCGAGAAGGGCTTCTTCCTGGCCGAGGTCACCTACGGCCTCAAGCCCGTCGAGGACGAGCCCGGCAAGGTCGACATCCTGATCGTCATCAGCGAGGCTGCCGAGACCGTCGTCCGCAAGATCACCTTCATCGGTAACCAGGCCTTCAGCGACGAGGAGCTGCGCAAGCACATGCTCACCCGCGTCGGCGGTTACATGAGCATCATCAGCAAGAAGGCCGGCGGCGTCTTCAACAAGGAGGCCTTCGGCGGCGACTTCCAGATGCTCAAGCAGTTCTACAGCGACAAGGGCTACCTCGACGCCAACGTCAAGGACCCCGAGCTGTCGCTGAGCCCCGATCGCCGCTTCGTCTACGTCACCATCCCGGTCGACGAGGGCCCGCAGTATCGCATCGGCCGCATCCGCGCCAAGGAGACCCTGGCCCGCGGCGAGAAGCCGCTCTACGACGAGCGCACCCTTGCCGAGTCGATCGACCCGATCCTGCGCGAGGGCGACGTCGCCTCGATGGGCAAGATCCAGACCATCCAGCAGGACATCGAGCGCCGCTACAAGGACGCCGGCCACGCCTACGTCAACGTCATCCCCGACGCGCGCCTCGACAAGGAGAACCTCAAGCTCTACATGACGCTCGAGGTCGGCAAGGGCCCGCTCGTCTACATCGAGCGCATCAACATCAGCGGCAACGACAAGACCTCCGACAAGGTCATCCGCCGCGAAATGATGCTGCGCGAGGGCGACCTCTACTCCGAGACCGGCAAGGAGATCTCGGAGTTCAACGTCATGCGCCTCGGCTACTTCAACGACGCGACGCTGTCGACGTCGCAGGGTAGCGCGGAGGATCGCATCATCCTGAACGTCGAGGTCACCGAGCGCCTGACCGGCACCTTCCAGGTCGGCGCCGGCTTCAGCACGATCGAGAACTTCGTGCTGCAGGCCCAGATCCAGTACGACAACTTCCTCGGCCGCGGCACGACCGTCACCCTCGTGGCCCAGATCTCGAGCCTGCGCCGCCTCTTCAACCTCGCCTACGTCACCCGCCACTTCCTCGACTCGAACTGGAACTTCTCGTTCAACATCTTCAACTCGCGCAACGTGTTCCCGAGCTTCACGCGCGACAGCACCGGCGTGCGCGTCAGCTGGGGTTACCCGATCCCGAAGATCCCCAACCTGATCCTGTTCGCGGGCTACAACTTCGAGTACGTGAAGGTCGGCTTCGGCACCTTCGGCTACGGCTACGGCGGCGGCTTCGCCGGCGCGGGCGCCTTCGCCACCCAGTACAGCTCCTCGGCGCTGATCAATAACCTGTTCAACAACGGCATCACGTCGTCGATCACCACGCGCCTGCGCTACGACACGACCGACAACTACCTGTTCCCGACCTCGGGCATGCGCCACGAGATCGGCGCCGAGTTCGCGAGCAAGTACCTCGGCTCGCAGAACCAGTTCAACCGCTACGACGCCAACTTCCGGTTCTACTTCCCGATCATCCGCAGCAAGCAGCCGTTCCGCGCCTGGCTGGTGTTCAAGACCCGCCTGATGGTCGGCTTCATCCACAGCCCGCAGGACAAGGGCGTGCCGATCTTCGAGCGCTACTTCCCGGGCGGCATCTACGGCGACGGCGGCATCCGCGGCTATCGCCTGCGCAGCCTCGGCCCGATGATCAAGGTCCAGAGCTCCTCGGATCCGACCGCGCCGCTGCAACCCTACGGCATCGGCGGCAACCTCCTGACCGCGTTGAACCTCGAGTTCGAGTTCATGATGGTCCCACCGGCCCAGATCAAGGGCGTGGTCTTCATGGACATCGGCAACGCCTACAACACCGAGCCGCTGTACTGCGTCGCCCCGAACCCCAGCGAGCTGCCCAAGGCCGATCCCTGCGTGAAGTTCAACTTCAAGTACCTGCGCCGCTCGGTCGGCTTCGGCTTCCGCTGGCAGTCGCCGATCGGCCCGCTGCGCTTCGAGTGGGGCTTCCCGCTCGACCGTCAGGCGCGAACCGAGTTCCTGTTCGGCGATGATCCCGTGGTCTTCGAATTCAACGTCGGAAACTCGTTCTGATCCGCAGGTGAGCTACGCCACGCTCGCCCGGCGCTGACAGCCCCAGGTTTAGCCCCGGTCCAAGCCCTGGATCTGCGCCCAGGAACTGGCCTTGGAGCCACACCGGGCCAGCGCCCGCAAAAAGCCTCGCACGAGGTTCATTCGGCGATGAATCGTCCGCGACTGGCGCCCGTCTGTGGCCCCCGGTTGCCGCCCTGGGTGGTGGCGGCTAAGGTGTTGCCCCGTGAAGCGTCGACTACTCGTCCCTCTCGCTGCGCTGCTGGTCGCCGGCGCCGCGCTCATTCCCGCCGCAGAAGCCGTGGCGGCGCCCGCCAAGGCGCTGGAAAAGCTCGGCCTGGTCGACCTCCAGCGCTGCATCCTCGAGACCGTGCAGGGCACCCGCGCGAAGAAGGATCTCGAAGCCTCCTTCGCCAAGGGTCAGGCCCAGCTCGACAAGAAGACCAAGGACCTGCAGAAGAAGGTCGAGGACCTGCGGGCCAAGGCCGCGATGCTCTCCCAGGATGAGCTCGGCAAGCGCCAGGCGGAGCTGATGCAGAAGGACCAGGAGCTGCAGAAGCTGTACTCCGATCTCCAGGAGGAGATCGCGACCAAAGAGGCGCAGCTGACCGAGAAGATCTACAAGAACGTCGCGGCGATCATCAAGGACGTCGCGGCCGAGGAGGGCCTGCAGCTCGTGCTGGTCCGCTCGCAGGCCACCGTCCTCTACGCCAACCCCAAGCTCGACCTGACCAACCGCGTCATCGTCGCCTACGACAAGAAGTACACGTGATCGCCATGCACACCGCCTTTCGCCGCCTGCTCACCGCATCCGCCCTCGCCCTAGGCGTCGCCGGCACCAGCCTGGCGCCCGTGCTGACGGCTCCGGCTCAGGCCGCCGTTCCCAAGGTCCGCGGCGTCGCCGTCGTCGACATGCAAAAGGTCCTCAACGACACCAAGCAGGGCCAGGCCGCCCGCAAGAAGCTCGAGGACAGCTCCAAGGCCAAGCAAGAGAAGCTCGACGGCAAGCGCAAGAAGCTCGAGTCCGATCAGGGCAAGCTCAAGGGTCTCAGCGGCGACAAGCTCGCCCAGGCCGAGGAAGCGCTGCAAAAGGACTACGTCGAGATGCAGCAGATCTATATGACGATGCAGCAGGAGCTGGCCGCCCAGGAGGGCCGCGTGCTCGAGGACATCTACAAGAACTGCCAGAGCGTCATCGACAAGATCGCCGCCGAGATGGAGCTCGACCTGGTGATCATCCGCGACGAGACGACGGTGCTCTACGTCGAGAGCAACCTCGACATCACCGATACCCTCGTCAAGCGCTACAACCAGAAGTACCCGAGCTAGCCCGGCCGGGGACGACCCCCGGCAGCCAAAACTAAAGACGAGCGGTTCGCCGCGGGCAAGGTCTCCTCGCCCGCGGCGAAGTCGTCTATGATGCTCGCGGCCCCATGCTGCTCGACGTCGTACAGATCCAGAAGATCCTCCCGCACCGGTTCCCGTTCCTCTTTCTCGACCGTGTGATCTCGGCCGTGTCCGGCGAGTCGCTTGTCGCGCAGAAGTTGGTGTCGATCAGCGACCCGATCTTGCAGGGGCACTTCCCGGGCTATCCGATCCTCCCCGGGGTCGTGCAGGTCGAGGCGATGGCCCAGGCAGGCGTCGTGCTCGCCCATCTCTCCGGACTCTTCGATCCCGAGCTGCATCACTGCTTCTTCGTCGGCATTCAGGAGGCCAAGTTTCGGGCCCCGGTGGTCCCGGGTGAGGTCCTGACGATCGAGATCAAGGCGCTTCGCCTCGGCCGGCTGAGCAAGCTCTCCGGGGAGATCCGCGCCGGTGACCAGCTCAAGAGCTCCGCGACCTTCACCGCCGTGATCGACCTCAAGGTCAAGCCTGCTGCCGTGCCCGCCCCATGAGCCTCGCTCGCCCGCACCTCGTGCTCTTGCTGGCGCTCCTGCCGGCGCTCGCGTGCGGTCGCCGTGAACTGCGCGAGCTCAGCCGCGCCAGCGATGATGTCGCCACCGCGGTCCGGCGAGGCGACGCCCGCGCGCTGAGCCAGCACGTGGTCGTCGGGGCCCGCCACCGTGTCGACTACGCGGCCATTTTGGCGGACAAACAGCAGCGGGCGTCCTGGGCGCGCGGCCTCGCCAGGCCGGATCAGGTCCGCCCCGGCGCGACCCTGTTCGTCGCCCCGGATCAGCCGCTGTCTGTGGTGTGGACGGGGCAAGCCTGGGTCTTCGCGGAAGATCCCACGCTGCTGTACGACCAGTCGAGCCCGCGCGCCGCCCTGCGTAGCCTGGTCCGAGCGAGTACCCTGCAGCGCTGGGATGTCCTGCTCGCTCTGGCCCCCGAGCGCTACCGCCTCGGCCTGTCGGAGGACGACCTGCGCCGCGCCTGGACCGAGGGCGAGTATGCCTCGGCCCTCCAGACCGCCCGCGAACGCCTCCAGAAGCACCTCGCCGAGCCGATCGTGCACGACGCTCACGAAGCCGTGCTGGACCTCGGCGATGGCGAAGCAGCGCACCTCGAGCGCGAAGGTTCACGCTGGGTCGTGGTCGACTTCTAAAACCACTTCTCGTCCCCGCCCTGGACCGGGCCCCGATCACCCGGAGGCCTCGCCGCCGCGCATTCTGGCGGATTCCTGCGCCGTGTGGGCCCAACGCGCACCACGACGAGCGCGAAGACAGCTCTTGCCATCGCTACGGTGGGCGTTAGTCTGTCTAGTAAGGTGGCCAACCAAAATTTCACTGCCCCGCCCCGGATGACAGCAATGTCAGGGGAGAGGCTGGCCGACAACCACAGGGCCGGATACCTACCTGTAACCGGCGTGGCCGGCAAGCCCAGCTCGTGTGAGCTTTACCCCTGCCGCTCTAACCTTTCCAAACCCTTAGCGCCCGACGTGGCAGAAGCGGCAGGCGAGCCGATGAGACCCGCGAACCTCGACAAGCGAAAGCATGCGCCCAAGTCCTCGATCCGCGAGCGTCAGGCTCCGGCGCTCCTCGAGCTGGAACTACCGCTGGTGGCGCCCGAGGCTAATCTACCGGTTCGTCCCGCGGCCGGGGGTGATCCACCCCTCGATCGCGGGATCGCGGTCATCGATTTTTATATTTGAGGGCAAGCGGCCCCGGAGGCCCAGGCTCGAAATCTCAGACGAGGGCGTCCTGCGCTAAGGGCGCCCTCGTTTTTTTGCTGCTATAGGCCCCTTGGCGGGAACTGTCGGGTCAGGGGAGGCGTCTCCATGGACCATTGGGGCGAAGCGGCCCCAACCGTTCAAGGACATTGTGTGCTTCACCCCACCGCCTGCCTCCTGTTAGTTTGGGTCCATGGCACACGAGATCGAACTGACGGTGGATTCGACGATGGTGCACGACGACGGGGAGGACATGCGCCACTCCGGTTACCGGCTCGTGGTCCTCAGCGGCGAGCTTCGTGGCCGCGAGATCGATGTTACCCAGGATGTCGTGACCCTGGGCAAGTCGCGCCAGTGTGACATCGTCCTGCCGGACGAATCGGTGTCACGGGCGCATGCCGAGATCCGCCGCCAAGACGACGCCTATCGGGTGATGGACCAGCAGTCGACCAACGGCATGTTCATCGCCGGGGTCCGCGTCACCGATGGATTCCTGAAGCCCGGCGATGTCCTCGCCCTGGGCAAGGTCCAGATCCGTTTCATGCCGCGGGACGCGCGGGTCGAGTTGCTGCCCAGCACCGCCGAGAACTTCGGGCCCGTCCGTGGCCGCAGCCTGGCGATGCGCAAGATCTTTGGAGTCCTGGAGCGGGTGGCCGGCGCCGATGCGACCATCCTGCTCGAGGGCGAGACCGGCACCGGCAAGGACCTGCTCGCGCGCGCCATCCACGATGCATCGCCCCGCCGCGAGGCGCCCTTCGTCGTCGTCGATTGCGGTGGCATGACGGCGGCCCAACTGGAGACAGAGCTGTTCGGCGCCGAATCCGCCCAGGACGGTCAGCGCGAGCGCAAGGGGGCCTTCGAGCTCGCACACACTGGCACCCTGCTGCTCGAGGACATCGGCGAGCTGCCCCTCGACCTCCAGCCGAAGGTCACGCGGGCGCTCGAGAACCGCAAGGTCCGCCGCGGCGGTGGCAGCGAAGAGATCGAGGTCGATGTCCGGGTCCTGGCGACCGCCAACCGCGGCCTTCAGCAGCAGGTCAGCGCCAGTGAGTTTCGTGAGGACCTGTACTTCCTGATCGCGGTGGTCTCGATCCAGATCCCGGCGCTGCGCGACCGCCGGGAGGACATCCCGATGCTCATCGAGCTGTTCTCCCGCCGCCTGCCGCCAGGGATGTGGCGCTCCCCGGGGCCGGAGGCGATGGCACGGCTGGTCGCCTACGACTGGCCCGGCAACGTCCGCGAGTTGCGCAATGTCGTCGAGCGCAGCGCCTACCTCTCGCCCGATGGGGTCATCGACCTGATCACCGCCGGTACGCTCCCGCGCAGCGGCCGCGACCAGCCCGTCGTCTTCGACCCAACCCTGACCTTCCGCGAGCAGAAGGAGCGCGCCGTGGAGCTGTTCGAGGAGACCTACCTCAACTGGCTGCTCCAGCGCTCCGAGGGCAACATCTCCCGCGCCGCCCGCGAGGCCGACATGGACCGCAAGTACCTGCACAAGCTGCTGCGCCGCTACGGCATCGATGCCAAGCAGTTCACGGCGGCCGCGCTGGGTAGCCGTGCGAGCGGCGACGCCGGCGCAGGCGAGCCCGGCGTGTGAATCGCGGCCCGGGCGCGCTACCATCTCGCGGATGTCGCTGCCCGCCGCGCCCCTGGTTCACCCGCCTGCGTGGGTCCACGCGCGCGGTGAGCTCGGGCTCGATGTGCCGCGGGTGATGGCGGTCGTCAACCTGACGCCCGACAGCTTCTTCGACGGCGGCAGTCTGATGCCGCCGGGCGGCGAAGACCCGAACGCCGGCATGGCGGCGCGCCTGTGTCGTGGCCTCGTGCAGCAGGGCGCCGACCTGCTCGACCTCGGGGGCGAGTCGACGCGGCCGGGCTCCGAAGCGGTGGCGCCGGGGCTCGAGCTGCGGCGCGTGCTGCCGGTGCTGCGGCGCCTGCGAGAAGACCCCGAGCTCGGATCGATCCCGATCAGCGTCGATACCCGCCACGCCGAGGTCGCCGCGGCGGCGATGGCCGCGGGTGCGGCGATCATCAATGACGTCAGCGGTCTCGCCGACCCTGCGATGGCCGACGTCGCCGCGCGGACCGGCGCCGGTCTGGTGCTCGGGCACCTGCGCGGCGTCCCGACGACGATGCAGCAGGACATTCACTTCAAGGACCTGCTCGCCGAGGTCGCCGAGGAGCTGATCGCCGCCGTCGAGCGCGCGCTGCGGGCCGGCGTCGCCAACGAACGCCTCGTCGTCGACCCCGGCGTCGGCTTCGGCAAGACCCCGGAGCAGAGCGCCGCGCTGGTCGCCGCCTCGGCGCTCCTGGCCCGAGAGACAGGTTGCCCGGTGCTGATCGGTGCCAGTCGCAAGGGCTTCCTCGGCGCGATCACGGGGCGCCCGGTCGGTGAGCGATTGATCGGCAGCGTCGCCGCGGCGGTCATCGCCGTCGAGCGGGGCGCGAGCATCGTGCGCGTGCATGACGTCGCGGCCACGGCGGAGGCCCTGCGCGTGGCCGCAGCCGTGCATCGGGCCTACAACGCTGCGACCGGTGGTGGGCCCGGCCGGGAGTTCGCGTGACCCCACAGGAGTTCCTGGCCGCGCTGAGCTGGCGCGACGCGCTCGACTTCAGCCTCCTGCTCGTCATCGTCTACGCGTGCCTGCGGCTGCTGCAGGGCACGCGAGCGGTGCCGGTGCTGCTGTCCGTGGCGCTGTTCTCCGGGCTCGCGGCCGCGGCCAGCGCCCTCGACCTGGTCGCGGTCGCGGCGCTGCTCAAGTACTTCCTCGAGTACATCATCATCATTCTCATCGTCGTGTTCCATCAGGAGCTGCGGCGGATCTTCCTGCGCATGGGTCAGCGCTTGTTGCCGCATGGACGGCGTGAGGCGGCCCGCAGCGCGGTCGGTGAACTGGTGCTGGCGATCGATCGCCTGCGGCGCGCCAAGGTCGGCGCGCTGGTCATCTTGCAGGGTGAGATCGACGTGCTCGAGGTCGTCAGCGATCGCGGCCGGGAGATCAACGCCGCGCTGCAGGCCGATACATTGATCGCTCTGATGATCCCGCACCCGATCAACCTCGCCCACGACGGCGCGGTGCTGGTCCAGAACTTTCGCATCGCCCGCGCCGGCGTCATCTGCCCGCTGACCCAGCGCGACCGCCTCGATCCGAGCTTCGGCACGCGGCATCGCGGAGCCATCGGCGTCAGCGAGGAGACCGACGCGCTGGTGGTCGTCGTCAGCGAGGAGCGCGGGGAGATCCGCGTGGTCCATCGCGGTGAGATCTCGGAGGCGCAGACCGCCGCGGAGCTCGAGGGTCGCATCGCCGAGTGGCTCGATCAGCCTCGGGTCGAGGCCTCGGTCGCGCCCGTGTCGCGCGTGGGCGCCGGCCCCGGTGAGAGCGGCGGCGCTCGCAGCCTGATCCGGCCACGAGAGCAGCGCCGCGGCGAGAGCCCGGCCGAGCTGTCGGCGAACCCCGGCGTCGAGCTGCGGCGGGTCGCCGAGGGCCTCGGGGAGGCGGAGCCATGAGCCGGGCGCTGCGGCTGTTCGCACGCGGCATGCGCTGGCTGGGCGGCGCGATCATCCGCCATGGCGGGGCCAAGTTCGCGGCGCTGGTGATCGCGCTGGTGTTCTTCGTGGTCACCCGCGATGACGTGACGCGCACCTTCACGATCCCGCTGCAGGTGACGCAGGATCCGAACCGGGTGCTGCTGACCAAGCTGCCGGACCACATCACCGTCGAGCTGCACGGCAGCTGGGCGCGCATGAGTCGGCTGCGGGAGCATGAGCTGGGGCCCGCCGCGCTGAACCTGTCGGACGCGCGACCGGGCCCGCTCTCCGTCGAGCCGGCGAGCATCGTCATGCCCGAGGGGGTGATCTTTCGCAGCATGCAGTACGAGAAGGTCGACCTGCGCTTCGACGGGGTGATCGAGCGTCCGGTGACCGTGCGTGCCGAGCTGCGCGGCGCGGTCAACCCGGACTACGAGCACACGCGCACCACGATCGAGCCGCCGCGCTGGCGCATCCGTGGCGGCGGCGGGCCGGTCAGCGAGGTCCACGTGCTCAACACCGAGCCGATCGTGCTCGACGACATCACCGCGGATACCACCGTCGAGGTGGCGTTGCAGCGACCGAGCCAGAACGTCGAGTTCACCGCCACGCCCCCGGGCGAGGAGCCGCAGGTCAAGGTCACGCTCGCCGTCCGCCCTCGCCTCGGCGAGCGCCGGCTGAGCGCGGCCGTCACCTGGCCGCCCGACCAGGTCGCACCGCCCGAGCTACCGACCGAGGTCTCCGCGATCGTGCGCGGCGGCCTCCCCGATCTGCGGATCGTCGACGCCGCGCTGTCGCCTCCGCTGGTGGCGATGCCCCGCCGCGAGAAGCCGAGCGCCGACTTCCCCGGCGGCAGCGTCGTGTTCGTGGTGCAGTTCACGCCCGCGGTGCCGCCCGAGGTCCAGGCGCGGCTCAGCGTCGAGGCCGCGCTCGACCGCGTCGTCCTCGCGGCGCCGGTCGAAGAGACTCCGCCTGCCCGCTAGGACATGTCCGTGGGGACATATCGTTCACCGACCGCGTGCAGCAGGCGATCGCGGGCGACGGACCACGGCATCCAGCTGTCGTCGACCTTGCCGCGCGGGCGCACGCCGAGGAAGCGCATGCCCGCGGCCGCGGCGAAGCGCTGATCGGCGAAGGCGCGGTCGCCGACCATCACCATCGCCGCGCCCGGCAGCCCCATGCCGGCGAGCGTGACCTCGGCCATGCGCGGGGCCGGCTTCATCGCGCCGAGCTCCTCGGTGACCAGCACGAAGTCGAAGTCCCCGGGCGCGAGACCGAGGGCGGCGAGGCGCTCGGGGACGCCGCGATAGTCGCTGACGAGGCCGAGGCGCAGGCCGGCGGCGCGCAGCCTGGCGAGCACGAAATGGACGCCGGGCTGCAGCGCGCTGGCCTCCCGCAGGCCGCGGAGCACGGCGGGCTCGTAGCGCTCGGCGATCCACCGGGCCCACCGCTCTTGCTCGTTGGGGTCATCGCTGAGGCGCCTGAGGGTCTCACGCGCGATCGCCAGGCCGCTCCCGAAGTCGAGGCCGGCGAGGCTGGTGCGCACCCGCGTGTAACGCAGCAGCCGCAGCAGGGACAGCGGCATGTTGCGGACCATGAACCACTCGAGCGCCCGCTTGTCGTAGAGCGTGCCGTCGAGGTCGAAGACGACCCCACGCAGCGGCGAGGGCCCGTTCATGCGCGCCGCGGCCCGAGCACGGTGAGCGCGAACACGATCACCGCGATCCAGAGACCTGTCCCGAGGAGCAGGTGCACGATCTGCATCCAGCCCGGCGCCGACAGCAGGATGTTGGCGACCCCGGCCGCGACTTGCACGAGCACGCCGAGGATCACGAGGCCGCCCCAGCGGCGGACCTCCGCGGGCGCCTGCGGGCCGGACAGCGCGTTGGCGATCACCAGCACGTAGAGGCCGATGCCGACCGCGAGGAACGGATGAAACACGCGCAGCCGCTGCAGGAAGTGGGCGCCGGCGCCATGGTCCTCGGCGAGGCGGCCGGCGAGGCCGAGCTGCTGGGCCGGGAACAGGGTGTCGCCCAGCGCCGTGACGGCCCCGCTGACGCCGACGATCAGCAAGCCGACCAGCGCCGCGCCGAGCCACAGCGCTGCCCGCCGCGGAGTCGATGGCGTGGGTGATTGCACCCGGGCGCGCCAGGCGGTGAAGGCGAGCGCGGCGGTCAGCAGCGAGGTGTTGACGAGGTGGATCGACATGACGACCGCGCGGGCCACCGAGTCGTTCTTGTCGACCAGGCCGAAGCGGACCAGGCCCGCGCCGACCAGCGCCTCGGTGATCGTGAAGAGGACCGCGAGCGCCGCTCCGAGCCGCACCGCATGGCCGCGAGGAAACCCGCGCCGCGCCATCCACAGCAGCACCAGCACCGACAGCAGGCACAGGCCGCTGGTGACGCGGTGCGTGAACTCGATGACCGTCGCCACGGTGGGACTGCGCGGCACCAGCTCGCCGTGACAGCTCGGCCAGTGCTCGCCGCAGCCGGCGCCCGAGCCGGTGATCCGGACCCAGGCCCCGAACAGGATCACGAGCACCGTGTATCCGAGGACGGCCCAGGCGATGCGTTCAAAGCGACGGCGTGCGATCTCCGGCATGCGATTCGCTTCACGGCATACCCGCTTTCGGCGCCGGCGCAAAGCCCTGCGGCCGCCGCGAGGATGAGGCAGGTTGCCGCAGGCTGCCGCAGCGAGTCGCACGCCAGCGTGACGGGCTGCTCAGGGCTCGGCGGCGAGCAGCGCGTCCGCCTGGGCCGAGCCGCCGAGCAGCGCGACATGCACGAAGTGCGCCCGGTCGACCGGCTGCACCGACAAACGCTGACCCTTCTGCGTCACGCGCATGCCCGACAGCGCCGGGTCGTCGCGCAGGCGCTCGAGCGGGACAGGCGCCGTCCACTTCTCGACGAAGGCGATGTCGACGAGCATCCAACGCGGCGCCGCGGCGCTCGATCGCGGGTCGAAGTAGGGGCTCTTGGGATCGAAGGCCGTGGCGTCGGGGTAGGGCGCGCTGGCCACCTTCGCCAGGCCGACCACCCCCGGCGGAGTCGTGCTCGAGTGATAGAACAGCACCGCGTCGCCCGGCTTCATGTCGTCGCGCATGTGATTGCGGGCCTGGTAGTTGCGCACGCCCTCCCACGGCGTTCGACCCTGCCGCTGTAGATCGTCGATGGAGAAGGTGTCGGGCTCGCTCTTCATCAGCCAGCAGCGGAGGGCAGGGGTCATGGCGAGGCGAAGGCTATCGCAGGTGTGTGCGGCCTTGGCAAGCGGCCGGCGCTGTGCCAGCGTGAGCGCCCCTCGCTGCCCACGCCTCCCGCGCCATGGTCGCCTCCTCCGACTCCTCCGCGTCGCTGTCACTCGTGCCCCCCGCGCAGGCGGAGCTCGTGGTCGTCGTCGATGCGACCACGGATCCCGGGGCCGACGCCGCGTTGCTGGCCGCGGTGTTCAGCCGTAACCGGATCACCGCGAGCCGCCTGCAGCCGCTGCTCGGCGCGCCGCTGCTGGCCTCACCGTGGCTCGCGCGGCTCGCTCGCATCAGCTTCCTCGGCACCCTCGATCTGCACCCGCACAGCCGCGAGGCCTCGACGCGGCTCGACCATTCGCTGGGGGTCGCTGCCCTGGGTCTGCAGGTCGGCGCGGAGCTCGGGCTGACGGCGGCGGACCTGCGGCTGCTGGTCGCCGCGTGCCTGCTGCACGACATCGGCCACTATCCGCTGTCGCACGCGGCCGAGCCGGGCTTCGCGCGGGCCCTCGGGGTCGCGCACCATGGCGTCTCGGAGTGGATCGTGCGCGGCAACGGGGCCATCCCCGTGAGTCAGTCGCTGCGCCCCGCGCTCGAGCGGGCCGGCCTCGACCCCGAGCTGTTGTGGGCGGTGATCGTCGGCGACGCTCCACCGCCGCACGCCGCGCTGTCGTCGCTGTTGCTCGCGCCGATCAACCTCGACACCCTCGACGGCATCCGTCGCACCGCGCGCTCGTTCGGGCGTCGCGGGCTGCGGCTGCCGCCGGCTTTGTTTGCGCGCAGCGGCGACGAGCTGGTGCTCGAGCCCGCGGCGATCCCCGCGCTCGACCGGTTCTGGGCGCTGAAGGATCGCATGTACGGCGAGGTCATCAACCTCCCGTCCAACATCGTCTGCGAGGCCGAGCTGTCGCGCGTGGTCGCCGAGCACTTCGACCGGGCGGTGTTCGGTCGCTTCGCCGGCTTCGACGACGCCGCGCTCGGCTCGTTCGCGGCCGTCGCTGCCCGCGACGCCGGGCTGCTCGCCGGCGCCGACGACCGGTTTCACTTCGCCGGTCGCCGGGTCTCGGGCGACGACCTGCCGCGGGTGCGCAAGCGTTACTTCGTCGATCGCCAGGTCGAGCCCGGAGCGGCCGGCCTGCGCCGCGCCGACTGGGCGCTGCGCTACCGCCACGGGCGCCAGCTGGTGTACGTGACGCAGCAGCACCTGGCGACCCAGCTGCCGCTGCCGGGTCTGGCCTGGGACGTAGAGGAGGCCACGGACGCCTGGATCGCGCCGCCGGGGGCCGAGGGGCCCGAGATCTGATGCTGTCCCGAAGCGCAGGTAGTAAAAGATCTTGATGGGCCCGATCGACTATCGCCCGCTGTTCCAAGAACTCGACATGGCCGAGTCCGAGGCCAGGCACGTGCTCGCCGCTGCCGAGGGCTCCTGGCAGCGTCTGGTCGACATCCGGCGCACGCTCGCGGTGCTGGCGATCCCCCGCGAGCTCGCGGTGTTCGCGGTCGGATCGCTGGGCCGCTTCGAGTCGTCGGCGGCGAGTGACCTCGACTTCGCGGTCGTGTATGCCGCCGCCACGCTCGATGTGCACGCCGCCGACGCGGCCCGTCACGAGCTGGCCGGGCAGCTGCGTGCGCGCGGCCACGAGGTGCTCGACAAGACCTTTCGCGCGCCGGTCGAGCTCGGCGCGCTGCTCGGCGACATCGGCGGCGAGGGCGACACCAACCTGCACCTGACCTACCGCGCGCTGCTGCTGACCGAGGGTGCGTGGCTGGCCAACGCCGCCGCCGCGGAGCAGGTCACCGACGCGATCTTCGCCGCCTACGCGCAGGGGGCGATCAGCCGCGGCCGCTACCTGAGCTCGCTGCAGAACGACCTGCACCGCTATTACCGGACCATCTGCGTCGACTATCGCTTCAAGGTCGAGAGCGCCGGCAAGCGCTGGGCGATCCGTTACTTCAAGCTCCGGCACGCGCGCAAGTTGTGGCACCTCGCCAACCTCGCGCTGTTTTGCCAGGCCGCGCGGCTGCCGGACGACGAGCGCGACCTTCATCTCGCCACCGAGCTGCCGCGGCCGCCCTTGCTGCGCATCTCGACCTCGCTGCGCGCCCTCGGGGCTCTGCCGCTGTGCGCCGACCTGCTGCGCGCCTACGACGCCTTCCTCGCGGCGCTCGCCGAGCCCGAGCTGCGTCGCGGCCTCGATCGCATCGACTACGCGGCGCGGCTCGAGGACCCGCTGTTTCAGCGCCTCTCCGCCAGCGCCGATCGCTTCGACCTCGCCGCCCAGGCGATCGTCCAGCACCTGTGGGTCCGCTGCAACGAGCATCTGGTGCGCTACGGGCTGCTATGACACTGGCCGAAAGGACATGTTCGCAGGGACAGCCGGCACGCGCGATCGTCTTCGACCTGATCGGCGTGCTCGCGGCGCCGTCGTGGCGCGAGCTGTGCGGGCGGCCGGACCTCGCGGCCTGGGGTCGGCTGAAGGTCGGGGCGATCGGCGAGGCCGAGTTCTGGACGCCGGAGCAGGCGGCGGCGTATCGCGGCGCGCTGGCCCTGCGCAGCGATCGTCTGGACTTCCTCGGGCGCCTGCGTGCCCGCGGGCACACGATCTCGATCGCCAGCAACCTGGCCCGCGGATGGCTGCCGGGGCTGCGCGCGAGCATGCCGGCGGGCCTCGTCGAGCGCTGGTTCGTCAGCGGGGAGATCGGGGTCGCAAAGCCGGACCCACGGTTCTGGTCCGAGCTGCTGCGGCATGTGCCGGCCGGCAGCCTGGTCGTCGACGACCAGCGCCGCAACTGCGAGGCGGCCAAGCAGGCCGGGCTGCGCAGCCTGTGGGTCCCCTGCGGTGCCGGCTTCGAGGACCGCGTCGAAGCTGCGCTGGCGGGGTGAGACGCCGCGCCGGCGGGGTAGGACGCCGCGCTGGCGGGGTAGGACGCCGCGCTGGCGGGGTGAGACGCCGCGCCGGCGGGGTGAGACGCCGCGCCGGCGGGGTGAGAAGTTGAGGGGTGAGGGGGGTGAGGGGCCCCCTGGCGACGTGCCAGGGATCGTGCGCGGCCGGCTTTACGGGGCGGAGGTCGGCTGCTTATGCTCCGGGGATGACTCCCCGACGCGCGCCTCGTCTCGCTGTTCCTGCTGCCCTGATCTCGCTGTTGCTGGGCGGCGTGCTCGGCCTGGCGTGTGGTGGGCCGCCGCCGCCGGGCACCTCGTGTCGGCTCAACCCGCTGTGCGAATCCGGTGGACTCGGGGCCAGCTGCGACCGCGACTCGGACTGCTTCGACGGGCATTGCTGCGAGAAGGACGAGTGCGACGGCGGCTCCTGCTCGCTGCCCTGCGACAAGGACAAAGACTGTCCGGGCGGGCTCAGCTGTCACGGCAACTGGTGCTACTTCAACTGCGATGGCGACGGCGACTGTGCCAACGGCCAGCGCTGCAAGAACGATCGCTTCTGTTCCTGGGACTGAGGCGCTCGTGCTAAGACAGCGGCGATGGTGAGCGAGCGTCGACTCTTCGGTACCGACGGGATCCGTGGACCTGCCAACATCGCGCCGATGACCCCCGAGGTGGCCCTGCGCCTCGGCATGGCGGTCGCGGCCCACTTCGGACGCGGTGGTAGCATCGTCATCGGCAAGGACACGCGGCTCTCGGGCTACATGTTCGAGATGGCGCTCGCGGCCGGCGTGTGCGCGATGGGGGCCGAGGTGCTGCTGGTCGGCCCGCTGCCGACCCCGGGGATCGCCTACATCACCCGCTCGATGCGCGCCGACGCGGGCGTGGTGATCTCCGCGAGTCACAACCCCTTCGGTGACAACGGCATCAAGCTGTTCGCGGCCGACGGCTTCAAGCTGCCCGACGAGGTCGAGGCCCACCTCGAGAGCCTGATGGAGCCCGGGGTGCTCGACGATCAACGCGCGCGTGGTCGCGACATCGGCAAGGCCGCGCGCATCGACGACGCGACCGGCCGCTACATCACCCACCTGAAGTACGGCTTCCCCGCCGCGTACAAGCTCGACGGTCTGAAGATCGTCGTCGACTGCGCCCACGGGGCCGCCTACAAGGTCGCGCCGCTGGTGCTGCGTGAGCTCGGGGCCGAGGTCATCGCCCTCGGCGTCGCCCCGGACGGCCTCAACATCAACGAGGACCTCGGCGCCGTCCACCCGGCGCGCATGTGCGCGACGGTGCGAGAGCACGGCGCGGACCTCGGCATCGCCCTCGACGGCGACGCCGACCGGGCGGTGTTCTGCGATCGCCACGGCCAGCTGGTCGACGGCGACGCCATCCTGGCGATCTGTGCGCGCGAGCTGCACGCCCGCGGCGAGCTGCGCGGCGGCGCGGTGGTGGCGACGATCATGTCGAACATGGGCCTCGAGCGCTGCCTGCAAGAGGTCGGCGTCGGCCTGGTACGGACCCCGGTCGGCGACCGTTACGTGGTCGAGCAGATGGTCAGCGGCGGCTACAACCTCGGCGGCGAGCAGTCCGGACATGTGGTGTTCCTCGACCATGGCACCACCGGCGACGGCGTGGTCGCGGCCCTGCAAGTGCTGGCGATCATGCAGCGCAGCGGCCGCCCGCTCGACGATCTGACCAGGGTCCTGACCCGCTTTCCGCAGCTTTTGCAGGCCATCCCGGTGGCCCGTAAGATCCCGCTGGAGCGTCTCCCGGGGCTGTCGGCGGTGATCGGCGGCGTCGAGACCGAACTCGGCCGCGAGGGGCGGGTCATCGTCCGCTACTCCGGCACCGAGGCGACCCTGCGTATCATGCTCGAGGGGCCCGACCTCGCGCGCCTGCAGGTGCTCGCCGGGCGCATCAGCGAGGCGGCGCGCGGCGAACTCGGCGCGGCCTGAGGGTCGTCACTCCAGCCTCGTCACTTGCCGTCGTTCTGATGCCCGCCGCGCTCCGTCGCTTGCCGTCGTCGTGACCGTCGGCGCCGCGCCTCGTCACTTGCCGTCGTCACTTGCCGTCGTCACTTGCCGTCGTCACTTGCCGTCGTCACTTGCCGTCGTCACTTGCCGTCGTCACTTGCCGTCGTCACTTGCCGTCGTCACTTGCCGTCGTCGCCGACAACGGCGCCGCGCTTCGTTGTATGCTCCCGGGTCGAGGAGTCCCCGCATGGCCGCGCGCACGCCTGGTCCGATCGCCGCCGCTGAGCCGCAGCTCGCCACGCTCGGTGAGTACCGCCAGCTTCATCTCGCCCTCACCGAGGCCGATGCCACCCATCCGTGGTTGAAGGCGATCGAGCTGCCCACCGAGCTCGAGCTCGAAGCCGTCGAGGCCCTGGAGCAGTCGCTGTCGGCGAGCTTCTCCGACGCCCTGCTCGCGGTCTATGCCAGCCGCGTGCCGCACCTCGAGGACGCCTTCGAGATGCAGCTCGAGGGCCTGACGCAGCTCGGCGAGGAGGCCTGGGCGGTCGGCTGCCCGGCGGACATGCTGGCGGTCGCTCGCCAGGCCGACCTGTTCTTCTGCGTGCCGCGGCGCGAGCATCCGTGGGCGGTGACGATGGTGATCGCGTGGCACCCGCTCGATGGCGCCGGGGCCCCGCGGCCGCTGCCGCGCTGGTTACGCGACGTGCCGATGGCGGACCTGTGGGAGGTGCTGCACGAGTTGCAGGCGGTCGACGCGGGGCAGGACGAGCCGCCCCCGGCGGCGCGGGTGGAGGTCGGCGTGCCGTTGACGCCGCGGCTGGTGCCGCATCGCTCGACCGTGTTGCAGGCGGCGCCGCGGGTGCAGCACCCGAAGTTCGGGGTCGGACGGGTGCTGCGGGCGACCGGCGGGGGTTCGGATCGCAAGCTGGAGATCGACTTCGGCGGCGGCGGCGTGCGCACGATCCTGGCGCGCTTCGTCACCGAGCTGCCGCCCGAGGCCTGAGAGCCTCGTGATAAGGTTCGCAGGTGTCCGCAGCGAAGCGTCCGCCTGCCGCGAAGTCGTCCGCCGCGAAGTTGTGGGGCGCGAAGTCGTCCGCCGCGAAGTTGTGGGGCGCGCAGGTCGTCGCGCTCCTGTGGGCCGGCTGCGGTGGGGGCGGTCCGGACGAGCCCCCGAAGCCGGAGCCGCCGGTGTGCGAGGGCGAGATCGAGGTGCCCGACGAGCAGCTACGCGCGCTGTTGCTGGCGATCCTCGAGGACCCCGAGGCCTCGGACACGGACACCGACACCGGCGACCCCCAGGGCCTGAGCGCCGAGGCGCTGGCGGGCATCACCGGCCTGCAGGGGGCCCAGCGCGGCATCGTCGACCTGCGCGGCCTCGAGTGCGCGAGCAACCTGCGCAGCCTCGGTCTCGCGGGCAATGAGATCGCCGACCTCGGCCCGCTGGCGCCGCTGACCCTGCTGCGTGAGCTCGAGCTGTCCGATAATCCGATCACCGACCTGACGCCGCTCGCCGGCCTCGCGCAGCTGGAGAAGCTCGTGCTCGCCAGGTCGGGGGTGGCGGCGCTCGACGTGGTGGCCGGCATGACCGGGCTTCGCCACCTCGACGTCGCCGGCGGCAAGGTCGAGGATCTGCGGCCGCTCGCCAAGCTCGCCGGGCTCGAGTCGCTGGTGCTCTCGGACAATCAGATCGTCGACCTCGCGCCGCTGGCGGGGCTCGGCTCGTTGTTCGCGCTCGAGCTCGACGGCAATGCGATCGTCGACCTCGCGCCGCTCGCGGCACTCACGGGCCTCGAGTACCTCGACCTCGACCGCAATCGCATCACCAGCCTCGCGGCCCTGGAGCCGCTCGAGCAGCTGCGTGACCTCGAGGCCAGCGACAACCTGCTGACCGGCACCGAGGGCCTGCGCGGCAAGTCGCAGCTGGTCGAGCTCTCGCTCGAGGTCAACCGGATCACGGCGCTCGAGGGGCTCGAGGACCTCGGCGCGCTGACCACGATCGACCTCGACAGCAACAAGCTCGAGCGCCTGGACAACCTCGAGCCGGTGCTGCGTCTGCGCACGCTCAGCGCGCGCGACAACCCGATCCGTGACGTCGGCGCGCTCGCCGGGCTGCTCGAGCTGCGCCGGATCGATCTGCGCGACAACCCGGGCCTGCAAGCGCTCACGCCGCTGAAGTCGCTGGCGGCGCTCGACTTCCTCGGCGTCGGCGGCGAGCAGCTGGTCGTCGACCTCGCCCCGCTGGCGGGTCTGCCGGTGCTGCGCCAGATCGAGCTCGCGGACACCGCCGCGGCCGACTATGGCCCGCTGGCCAGCCTGCCTGCGCTGCGAAGCCTCAACCTCACCAGGGCGGGCCTCGGCCAGGCCGACCTCGCTTCTCTGGGGCAGCTCGTCGGGGTCACCACGCTGTCGATCAGCGGCACCAAGATCGACGACCTGCAGCCGCTCGCCGCCCTGGTCGCGCTCGAGAGCTTCAACGCCAGCGGGACCGCGATCACCACGCTCGCGCCGGTGCTGGCCTGGCCCCTGATCCAGAGCCTCGACCTCAGCGACACCGCGGTCGCCAGCCTCGAGGGCCTCGACCTGCTCGAGGACCTCAGCAAGGTCGAGGTCGACGGCACGCCGGTCAGCGACCTCGCGCCGCTGGTGGCCAACATCCGGTTTCGTAACGGTGACAGCGTCGACGTGCGCCGGACCGCGCTCGGTGAAGCGGCCTGCCCGGACATCGTGCTCCTGCGCGAGCGCAAGGCCGCGGTGGCCACCGACCTCGCGTGCGAGTGAGGCCCGGGCGGGCCGGCAAGGTATCCGGCCCGGACGGGGCCGGGAAGGTATCCGGCCAGGGCGCCGCGCTCAGTGTTCGCGGCCGGGGTAGACCGGGCGCTTGCGGGCCTCGGCGCGGGCCTGGGTGGCCTGCACGAGGCCGGCCCACAGCGGCTCTAGGCCCATCGCCTCGCGCACGCGGCCGAGGGTCTCGTAGGCGACCTTGCGGGCGGTGATGGTTCCGTCGACGAGGATCTCCTCGACGCGGCCGCGGTCGCGGGCGAAGGCGGCGCGGCGCTCGCGAAACGGCGCGAGCACGGCGTCGATGGCGGTGATGATGCGGTCCTGGACGGCGGCGAAGCCGATGACGCCGCGGTCGTAGTCGCGGCGCAGGTCGTCGGCCTCGGCGGGGAGAAAGGCCTCGGAGAAGGCGAACAGCGGCGGGCGCCCGGGCTCGCCCGGGGCCGGGCCGGGCAGCGTACGCAGCTTGCGGGCGACCTCCTCGGACGAGTCCTCGAGGTTGATGGTGTTGCCGAGCGACTTGGACATCTTGTGTGCCGAGCCGTCGGGGATGGTGTTGACGCCGGGCAGGGACGGGGTGCTCGAGATGGTCGGCTGCGGGACGGCGAACACCGGGCCATAGGCCTCGTTGAAGTGCTGGGCGAGCTCCTGGGCGACCTGGACGTGGATCTCGTTGTCGCCGCCGACCGGCACGAGCTCGGCGTTGGCCATCAGGATGTCGGCGGCCTGCAGGACCGGATAACCGAGCAGGCCCATCGGCACCTCGGACTCGGCGAGGCCGGCGCTGCGGGCCATGTCCTTGATGGTGTCGATCTTCGAGAGGCGAGCGACCGGCGTCAGCATCTGCAGCAAGATCGCCAGGTCATAGACCGCGGGCACACCCGACTGCAGGTAGATGGTGCTGCGGGCCGGGTCGATGCCGACGCTCAGCAGGTCGAGCACCATGCTGCGGACCCGGCCCGGGAGCTCTAGGATCTGCTCGCGCTTCGAGCGGGTCGTCAGCGAGTGCAGGTCGGCGACGATGAGGAAGCACTCGTGGCTGTCCTGCAGCGCCACCCGGTTTTGCAGGGTTCCGACCAGGTGGCCGAGGTGCAACGGACCGGTGGGGCGGTCACCGGTGAGCAGACGCGGTTTGCGGGCGACGGTCATCGAGGCTCCTGGCCGCAGACCGAGTGGACCGCGACAAATTCATCGTCGGCGAAGCATGTACACGCGTCAAGTCAGCGAGCATGCGGCAGGTGGTGGCGCACGGTGCGGCGCAGGGGCTCGATGTAACCTGTCCGCAGGGACATGCCGCGCGCGTGACCCGGCGTCGCACAAACACAAAAGCGCCCGACCACGACGGGCCGGACGCTCCTTGCATGTCCCTGCACGTATGCAGGGTGTCTCTCAGCGGAGGGCTTCGCGCAGGCGGGGCAGGGTGTCGGGGATGACGACGCTGACGAGGATGCCGAGCTGCGCCTTGGTGCAGTCGACGGCCATGCCCCAGCGGTACTTAACGTCCAGGTCGATGACGACGATCATGACGTTGCCGTCCTCACCGAGGCGCAGCATCGTCTGATGCAGGTAATCGGGGACGGGCAGGCCCGACTTCTTGATGGTCTCGCCGATGCGCTCGCAGAGGATGTTGAAGAGCGCGCAGGCCTTGGGGGAGCTGCGGATACCGGCGACCGACATGCCGGACGACTTGCTGAAAACGTCCGACGCGGCCAGGCCACCCATCAAGCCATCTTCCGTCTCGGCGAGGAGTGCATTTACGGTCTTCAGGTTCATTTCGAGTTCCTTCGTGGTGCCTGCGGCGAGGGAGCGAGCGTTGAGCCTCCCGCATCGGCGAGGGGTTTTTTGGACCCCTCCGTCGCCATCCTAGCCGGCTTCCCGGGTGCACTCCATCATTTTCTGCCCCGCTGTCCCACACCTGCATGGGGGCTGGAGATGGCGAAGGAGATGGATGGATGGGCCCGGGGTTTTTTAGAAGCTCAGGCCACTGATCGGGTTGGGCTCGTCGTTTTGACTCTCTTTGAGGTAGTGCTGGGCGGCCCGGCGCAGCAGGGTCTTCAGCTCCTCGGTGTCCCAGGGCTTGGTGACGTACTGCCACATGAGGCCCTCGTTGAGTCCGCGGATGACCACGTTAATGTCCGCATAACCGGTGATCAGGATGCGGACCGGGGTCGGGTTGATGGCCTTCAGCTTGCCGAACAGCTCGACGCCGGTCATCTCGGGCATGCGCTGGTCGCTGAGGACCAGATGGATCTCCTTGTCGCGGAAGATCTGCAGCGCCTCGGCGCCGGAGTTCGCGGTGAAGACCTTGAACATGTCGCGAAAGCTCTCCTCGAGGGTATTGAGGATGCCGCGTTCGTCGTCGACGATGAGCAGGGTCAGCGTCTTCTTGGTCTCGGCTCCGATCGCGCCGGTCTTCTGATATTCCTTCCAGCTCATGCCACACCTCGCTTCGCCCTGGGCAGCTCACCCGGGGACAGAGTCTTAGAGCGCGAAATGCGCGGAGCGCGCCGGATGCTCCGGATGCACGTCGTGAGAATCAGGCGCGGACGCGCCGTGGAGCGAATCAGGCGCGGACGCGCCGTGGAGCGAATCAGGCGCGGATGCGCCGTGGAGCGAATCAGGCGCGGACGCGCCGTGGAGCGAATCGCGTGAATGGGCGAAAGTGGGCTCACGGTAGACCTCCTCTACCATCGCCCGCGCCGCGCACGTAGCGAAATGTGGATGCGAAGTGGCGGATGCCGGGGGCCTCGACCTCGAAGCGCAGGCCGTGGCGCAGGGTCGGGCCCTTCTCCTCGAAGACGGTGCGGATCACGTCGGCCACGTATTCGAGGTGCTCGAAGGTGTAGACGCGGCGTGGGATGGTGACGCGGCACAGGTCGAGGTTCGGGCGGATGTTCTCCCCGGTGTCGGGGTCGCGGCCTATCAGCACGCTGCCGACCTCGACGGCCCGCACGCCGCCTTCCTTGTAGAGCTCGGCGCAGAGCAGCTGGGCCGGGAACTCGTCCTCGGGGACGTGGGGGAAGAACTTGCGGGCGTCGATGAAGACGGCGTGGCCGCCGATCGGCTCGACGATGGGGACCTTGAACTGCTGGAGGAGCTCGCCGAAGCGGCGGACCTGGCCGATGCGATAGGCGAGGTAGGACTCGTCGATGACCTCGCGCAGACCCTGCGCGAGGGCCTCCATGTCGGCGCCGGACATGCCGCCGTAGGTGTAGAAGCCCTCGAAGAGGATGGTCGGGGCCTTGAGGCGCTCGTACAGGAGGTCGTCGCGGACGGCGATGAAGCCGCCCATCGGGACCATGGCGTCCTTCTTGGCGCTCATGATGCACGCGTCGGTGTACCCGCACATCTCGCTGACGATCTCGGGCACGGACTTGTGGGCGTACTCCGGCTCGCGGATCTTGATGAAGTAGGCGTTCTCGGCGAAGCGTGCGGCGTCGAGCACGACCATCAGGCCGTACTGGTCGGCGACGCGGCGGACCTCGCGGATGTTGGCCATCGACACCGGCTGGCCGCCGCCCGAGTTGCAGGTGACGGTGATCAGGATGTAGGCGACATGGCGGGCGCCGTACTCGCGGATCACGCTCTCCAGGCGCGGGATGTCGATGTTGCCCTTGAACGGGTGGCTGCCGTCCGAGGTGCGCCCGGCGTCGATGGTGCAGTCGATCGCGCGGCCGCCGGCGAATTCGATGTGCGCCTTGGTCGTGTCGAAGTGCGAGTTGCCGGGCACGATCATGTGCTTTTTGATCAGCACGAAGTCGAAGACACGCTCGCCGGCGCGGCCCTGGTGGACCGGGATGGCGTAGCGGTAGCCCATGGTCTCGCGGATCTGCCGCTCCATCTCGAAGAAGGAGCGCGAGCCGGCGTAGGCCTCGTCGCCGATCATCATGCGGCCGACCTGGCTGGCCGAGAGGGCCCCGGTCCCGCTGTCGGTGATCAGGTCGATGTAGACCTCGTGCGAGCCGAGGCGAAACAGGTTGTTGCCGCAGGCTTCGATCCGGCGGATGCGTTCCTCATAGGGAAGCAGCGAGATCGGCTCGACGACCTTCGCCCGGTACGGGATGATCTGTCGCTCGTGCTTCTTGTTCATGTGCCCTCCACGGAAGTGGTCTTGGGGGCCTCGGCGTCCACGGGGATGCGGATGAGGAAGGTGACCCCGGCCGTGTCGTTGCGGCGCACCGCGATCGTCCCACGGTGCTCCATGATGATCCGATAACTGATGGACAGGCCGAGGCCCGTGCCCTTGCCGACTGGCTTGGTGGTGAAGAACGGGTCGAAGATCTTCGACATGTTCTCTTCGCTGATACCCTCGCCGGAGTCCGATACGGTGATCTCGACGAAGCCCTCGTGTTCGCGTGTCCGCACCGCGACCTCCCCGCCCCGCACGCTCGCGTCGATGGCGTTGTTCACCAGGTTTAGTACCACCTGATTGAGCTTCGCGGGGAAGCAGGAGTGCGGCCGGGTGAGCGCGAGGCCGGATACCAAAGTCACGCCCTGATCGCGCGCGTTGTTGCTGAGGATCATCAATGTGTGGCGGATGCCTTCATCGATGTCCGCGGTCTGGAATTGGGCCTCGTCGAGTCGGGCAAAATTGCGCAGGCCGAGGACGATCTCGGCCATGCGGTCGAGGCCGATGAAGCTCTCCTCGAGCACCTTCTGGGTGCGCGCGAGCAGCTCGTCGATCGGGCCCTCGTCGCGCTCCTTGCGGCGCACGACGTAGGTGAGGAAGTTCTCCAGCATGTCGATCTGATCGGCCGGGCGCAGGGCGGCGAGCTCGCCGCTGACCTCCTTGACGTCGGCGATCAGGCTCTTGTCGACGGTGAGGCGCTCGAGCACCAGTCGGCCGTTGGTGAGGCGCTCGCT
>NZ_JACCSO010000533.1 GCF_013812955.1 Nannocystis sp.
GTCTCCCACTTCGAGCTGCGCCCCGACGGTGCCCGCGGTAGCGCTGGCGAGGGTCCACGCGCGCTCCCGGCGCCCGGCCCGCGCTCGCCGTCGAGACTGAACCCCGAGCCCCCGAGGCCGCACTGGAAACGCGTCGGAGCCCCGCTGATGTCGGCGGCCGTCCCCGGCCTCGGCCAGATGGTCAACCGTCAGCCCGTCAAGGGCATGGGGGTCCTGATCAGCGCGCTCGCCCTCGGGGTCGGCGCGGCGGTGCTGATGGGCGCCGGCAATGGCACCGACGTCTCGAGCAAGGGCCTCGCGAGCAACAGCTTCGGCACCGAGGCCATCGGCGCGGTCGGTTACGGCCTGCTGAGCGGCGGCCTGCAGATGCTCTACGCCGCCCAGATCATGGACGCCTATGCGACCGCCGCGGGCGTGCGTGGGCCCCGTCCGCGCACCAAGCACCGCGTCTCGCTCGACCTGACCCGCATGGCCACGATCGGCCTGCGCCCCGGCGATCCGGCCGCGGGCTTTTTCCCCGACTGGAGCGTCAGCGTGCTCGGCCAGGTGGCGCGTCGCTTCAGCGTCGGCGCCGGCGACCTCAGCATCAAGCAGAGCGGGGGCTTCGCGCGCACCAGCGTGCAGGGCGGCCTGCGCCTCGCCTACCGCTTCCTCGAGCGCGACCGCGTGTGGTTCGGCGCCGCGGCCGGCGTGATCCTGCAGGGCAGCTTCTCCAGGCCGGCCCCGAACCGCATCCCCGAGGACGCGCCGACGCCCGGCAGCGAGGGCACCTTCGCGGCGGTGCCCTACGCCCAGCTCGACCTGCGCTTCTTCCTCCTCGACCGCTGGTCCCTGAACCTGATCCCGCGGGTCAGCGCCCCGCTGGCCGGCGCACGCTTCTTTAACGGCCCCGGCGATCGTGTCGTCCCCAAGAACGCCGCCACCCTCGAGCTCGGCACCGGCGTGGGAGTGTATTTCTGATGCGCCGTACCTCCCTCGTCCGCACCTCCCTCGTCCGCACCGCCCTCGCCCGGTCGCTCGCAGCTGCGCTTTCGACCCTGTCCCTCGGGGCATGTGTGTTCGGCTACCGCGGTGAGGTGGTGGTCACCGCCACGTACCCGGCCACCGACCTCAAGGCGGTGAGCGTCGACCTCGGCGCCAGTCCACTGACGATCGTCGGCGATGCGCTGGCCCCCGGCATCGAGCTCAGCGGCGCCTGGCACTCGATCGGCGGTAACGCTGCCGGCGCGCGCGAGCTGGCGGCGACGCCGACCCTGCAGTGGACCGTCGAGGGCACTTTCGCGGAGCTGCTGGCCGTCGTGCCGCTCGCGGCCGAGGGCCAGGTCGACTTCGAGCTCGACGAGCTGCGCGTGCCCCCCGACCTCGACATCGAGCTGCGGACCACCCTCGGCGACGTCGATGTGTTCGCCGTCGAGGGCAACATCAGCGCCGACGTCGACGTCGGCCACGTGCGGATCGAGGGCGGCGCCGGCGGGATCGCGGTCCGCACCGGCGAGGGCAACCTCGAGATCGTGTCGACCGGCAACGTCGACGCCAGCACCGGCCTCGGCGGCGCGAAGATCTGGCAGGACGGCGCCGGCGGCAACGACCTCGTCGTCCAGGTCGTGCGCGGCGACATCGAGATCCGCCTGCGATCCGACGCCAACCTCGACCTCCAATTGGTCGGCGCCGAGATCCGGGTCCAGACCGGCAGCGTCTCGACCATCACCCGCGGCGAGTTCTCGCGCCAGGTCGGGGCCGGTAGCGTCAAGGTCTGGGCCGAGGCCCTCGGCGGCGATATCCACGTCTCGCTGGTCGAAGAGCCCTGAACGGGCCGCGCCGCCCGCGATCAAGACCGTCGCCGGCCCGCGCCGACCTCCGCGGAGCGGTGTCCGGTCGGGATTGACGCGCCGCAGCCGCTGCGCCCCTTGCGAGGGTCCCGGGCCCCGTGCTAAAGCCTCGCAGCCCTCGCCAGAGTGGCGAAATCGGTAGACGCGGCGGACTCAAAATCCGTTAAGGCAAAACCTTGTGTCGGTTCGAGTCCGACCTCTGGCACCCCGGTCGATCATCCCCTCCCATGCCCGAAGAGCAGCGCCCAGCAGCGACCTCCGGCGCCTCCTCCCTCGCGCAGCACCTGCTGTGCGCCGTACCGCAGCTGCTCGACCCCAACTTCGTGCGCTCGGTGATCCTCATCGTCGACCACACGACCAAGGGTGCCTTCGGTCTGGTGCTCAACAACGCCTTGCCGACCAGCACCGCCGAGATGGCCAGCGCCATCGGCCTGCGCTGGGCCGGCCCCGAGGACGCCCTGGTCCGCCTCGGCGGCCCGGTCGAGCCCTCGCGCGGCTTCATCCTCCACGACCGCCCGGAGTGGGACCCGCTCGCCGAGGCCCTGACCCCGGAGCTGTTCCTCACCACCTCGCTCGACGCCGTGAAGGAGGCCAGCGACCAGGACCAGCCCCGACTCGCTGCCCACGGCGCCCCGGCGCTGGCCCTCCTCGGTTACGCCGGCTGGGGTGCCGGTCAGCTCGAGGCCGAGATGGCCGCCGGCAGCTGGATGCCGGTGCCGCTGCGTCCCGAGGGCAGTGAAGGGGAGGGGGTTCGTCCCTCATGGTTGTGGGCGACCGCCCCCGACTCGATGTGGGCCGAGGCCCTGCGCTCGATCGGCATCGATCCCGCCTGGCTGGTCGGCTCGCCGATCGGCAGCGGCAAGGTCCCGCAAGCCTGACCCGTACGGCGAGCGCCTACGGGTCATGGGTCAAGCGTGGATGAGTGATGGGCGAATTGCCGGTCTTGCCGGTTTCGTCACATTGGGCATCTTAGTAAGCCCTGGACAGTAAGAACCCAGGTTTGTAGGGTGGAGAAAGATGCTCTCCAGCCTACCGATCCTGCTCCTCACCCTGTCGGCCGTCGAAGCGGGTCAACCGGTCGCGGCTTCAGCGCAGTGGGCGGTCGCGCCCGCGGGTGTACGCAGCCATCTCGAGCAGCTCACCGGTGAGCGCATCGACCCGCGGACCCTGCCGACGACGCGCATCGGCAACCTGGTGTTCGACGGCGAGAGCATGACCGCCGACATGTTGAAGGACCTCGATGTGCCGCCCTCGGAGTCCCTCAATCAGGAGCCGACGCCCGGGATCTTGTACCTGGCGCTGGACGGCGTGACCCTCAAGCCGAGCTGTGGCGGGCCGCAGACGGCCAACGCCGCGCTCAACTGTTCGCCGCTGGTCAGCAAGGAGACGGTGTTCCCGGCCGCGGGTGGGGCCCAGACCAAGAGCGCGATCCAGCAGAAGCTGCAGCAGTACTACGCCGACTTCAACATCCTGGTCGCCGACCTGCGCCCGCCCGACTGGCTGCCCTACACGATGGCCGTGATCGGCGGGACCTCGGGCAACGCCGGTCAGGCCAACGGCGTGTGCGGCATCGCCAACGTCGCCTGCGACGGGGCCAAGCGCAACCACGTCTCGCTGAGCTTCCCCGGCTCCTGCGGCGCGGCGGCCGAGACCGCGGCCCAGGAGAGCGCGCACAACTGGGGCCTCGAGCACACCGATGTGAAGACCGACATCATGTACCCGTACCTCGAGGGCGCCGGTGCGTTTCGCCAGGAGTGCATGGGGATCTCCCACGCCACCGGCTCGGGCAAGACCCAGTGCCCCCACGTGCACGAGCTCTACTGCCCGGCCGGCGGCGGTGAGCAGCAGAACTCGCACGCCGAGCTGCTCGGGGTGTTCGGGCCGCGCGTCAGCGACACCACCAAGCCGACGATCGTCGCCATGGTCCCCGAGGAGGGCGGCGTGTTCACCACCGCGGACAAGTTCACCGTCAGCGCCACCATCAGCGACGACTCCAACTACGTCGGCGTCAAGTGGACCTGGCTCGAGGGTCTGCCCGCCGACCTGCAGGAGAAGGGCTACACCCGCTGCACCAACCAGGTCTGCACCGACGACTACCCCGCCTGGCCCGACCTCAATGCGCCCTGGGACTTCGTGCAGTTCGCCAACCCGCCGGCGGGCAAGTACAAGTTCAAGCTCGAGACCATGGACATGGCCGGCAACTACGCCACCCGCGACCTGTCCTTCACCGTCGAGGCCGTCGGCTCCGAGGACGGCACCACCACCGCGAGCAGCGACAGCGACAGCGACAGCAGCGGCGAGCCGACCCCGACCGAGGGCGGCGGCGAGGGCGAGGGTGGGGCCCCGACCGAGGGCGGCGGCGAGGACAGCGGGATCACCGGCGCCGCCACCGAGGGCGGCTCCGAGGGCGGCTCCGACACCGCCTCCGGCACCGCAGGCGGCGGTAATGACGATGGCGGTTGCCGCGTCGCAGGCACCCCGGGACCCGCGAGCCTCCTGCTCTTGCTGGCCCTCGGCGCCCGTCGTCGCCGTCGCTGGTGATGCGCCGCTGGTGATGCGCCGTCGATGATGTCGCCGGTCGCATCCGGTCACATCCGGTGGCGGACCGCCCGGCATCACGCCGGCGAACCTGATAAGGTCGCCGCTGGCCGATGCAGACCGCGTACCCTGACATCCCCCCGGGCCTGGTCGCCCACGACCTCACCGCAGCGGCCGTGCAGCTGCAACTCGATGCGACGCTGTACCCGCTGCCGGCGATCTACGGCGCGGCGTACATCTTCATCGATCGCTGCTACGTGTTCCTCGAGCGCCCGCAGCCGGACCAGGTCCGCGTGGTCCTGACCGCCAAGGGCGGACAGGCCGACGCCGGGGCCCTGCGCGCGCTGGTCGGCGAATTCGCCAACGAGCTGCTCAGCTGCGCCTGGCGCCATCAGATCACCCTCGACAACCGCGTGCTGCACGAGACCTTGACGATGCAGGCGATCGCCCGCTCCATGGGCCAGCCCTCGCTCGACGACCTCGCCAACTTCGACTTCAGCGATCAGGGCTTCGACGACCCGCTGGGCATCGCCCTCTCGTGGGAGGAGAAGCACGGCAAGAAGGCCCCCGCCGCGACCGCGCCCGCGGCCACCGAAACCGCCGCATCACCGACCGAGCCTGCCGCCACCACCGAGCCCGCCGGGGCGGGAGAGGGCGTCCCGTGACCGAGGCCGCGATCTACATCGATCTTCGCTTCCACCGCGACCTCTACGCCGGTCCGGCGATCGACGAGGCCGTCAAGGTGTTCGCCCGCTTCGGCGAGTTTCACCTGTCCGAGGCGCCCGACGCCTGGTGCCTGCGGTTGCGGGCGCTGCGGCCCGCACAGACCCGGCGGCTCGCGCACGAGCTCGCCAACTACGCGCTCGGCCTGACCGTGCAGCGGGGCGGCGCGACATGAGCCAAGTACCTCCGCTCATGACCCCGATCGAGCCCGGGAGCGCCCCGTCCGCGCGCGCCGTGGCCCCGCTGGATTTTGTCGCCTTGCGCCCGCAGGCCGGCACCCAGGCGTTTTTTCGCCACCGGGCGATCCTCGACAAGGTCCTGATCACCGGCTTCGAGGGCAGCTGGCTGCTGCTGACCCGCGATGAGTTCGGGCGCTTCGCCGCCGGCGCCGTGGTGCCCGGCAGCGAGCTGCACACGCGCCTCGTCGCCGGCAATTTCCTGCGCGCCGAGTACGACGTGCGTCGCGCGGCGGCGGCCGTGAAGGCGCGCCGCCACTTCGTGCACGCCGGCCCCAACCTGCACATCTTCGTGGTCACCCTGCGCTGCAACGAGACCTGCGTGTACTGCCACGCCTCGCGCGCCAACATGGATCAGGTCCAGACCGACATGACGCCCGAGATCGCCGAGAAGGCGGTCGAGCTCGCGCTGCGCAGCACCAGCCCGTTCATCACCATCGAGTTCCAGGGCGGCGAACCACTGGTCAACTTCGCGGTCGTGCAGCACATCTGCCGCTACGCCGGTCGCCGCGCGCAGGAGCTCGGCAAGCAGCTGCAGTTCACGATGGTCTCGAACTTCGCGCTGATGGACGACGCCAAGCTCGACTTCCTGATCGAGCACCGCGTCCAGCTGTGCACGAGCATCGACGGCCCGGAGCAGCTACACAACGCCCAGCGCAAGCTGCCGACCATGGACGCCCACCAGCGGGCCGTGCACTGGATCAAGCGCATCAACCAGCGCTACGTCGACATGGGCCTCGACCCGACCGTCTACCACGTCGAGGCGCTGCTCACGACCACGCGCGAGACCTTGCCGATGTGGAAGCAGGTCGTCGACACGTACATCGGCCTCGGCTGCAAGGCGCTGTTCCTGCGCCCGATCGACCCCTTCGGCTTCGCCGACCGGACCCGCCTGCGCCTGGAGTACCCGCGCAGCGCCTACCTGGAATTTTATCGCAACGCCCTCGACTACATGCTCGAGCTCAACCGCCAGGGCGTGCAGGTGCTCGAGCGCTACGCGGGCATCTTCCTGACCAAGATCCTGCGCGGCGAGGACCCCAATTTCCTGGATCTTCGCAGTCCGTCGGGCGCCGGCATCGGCCAGCTCGCCTACAACTACGACGGCAAGATCTTCAGCTGCGACGAGGGTCGCATGCTCCACGAGATGGGCGACTCGAAGTTCCATCTCGGCGACGTCCACACCAGCAGCTACCGCGACCTGGTCGGCCACGAGACGGTCCGGGCGATGGTCCTGGCCTCGAACCTCGACGGCCAGCCCGACTGCGTCAACTGCACCTACCAGCCCTATTGCGGCACGATCCCGACCTTCAACTACAAAAACCAGGGCAGCATCTTCGGGCGCATGCGCGAAAGCAGCGTCTGCGCGGTGCACAAGGGCATTCAGGACCTGCTCTTCGAGAAGCTGGCCGCCGCCGACCCGGCCGTCCTGGCAGCGTTCGACCGCTGGACCACGCACCGGGCCCGGGAGCATTTTGTGCAGCCCGAACCGACCACCCCCGCCGCCGGGCTGTGATACGGTGCGGTTGTGACCGATCCCGACGACCTCGACGGCCTCGATGCGTTGCCGACCTTCAACACGAAGGCCGGCGGCCCGCTGAGTGACGCGCAGCGGGAGATCTCGGACAAGGCGCTGCTGTACGCGGAGGCCGGTCCGATCACGCCCGCCAATCACATCCTCGCCCTCGACGCGCCCGGCGACCCCGGCCACGCCTCGCACGGCAGCCACGGCAGCCACGGCTCGCACGGCAGCCACGGCTCGCACGGCAGCCACGGCTCGCACGGCAGCCACGGCTCGCACGGCAGCTGGTAGGCGGGCATGTCCGGGGCAGGGGACATCGCGCAGCGGATCGCGCAGCAGCGACCGCGCGTGCACATCCTGACCGGCACGGTCTGCAACAACAACTGCATCTTCTGCATGGAGGAGGACCGCGAGGGCCGCGAGGTCACCAACTCGGCCACCAGCGACGAGTCGGTGCAGTGGATCCTCGGCCGCCACGCCCAGTACGAGGAGGTGTGTTTCACCTCCGGTGAGCCGACCACCAACCGGCGCCTGCCGCACTGGGTGCGCATGGCGAAGACCGCAGGCGTGCGCTGGATCTCGATCATGACCAACGGCCGCGCGCTCAGCCATGAGCCCTACGCGCGCGGGTTGATGGCCGCCGGGCTCAACCGCTTTTACATCAGCATCCACGGCCACACCTTGAAGCTGCACGAGGGCCTGACGCGCACCCCCGGCAGCTTCGATCAGACCGTGGCGGGCATCGATGTCATCGCCAAGTATCGGCGCCTCGGCATCAACCTGCACACCAGCACCGTCGTCACCCGCCGCAACCTCCCGCACCTCGCCGACATCTATCGGTTCCTGCGCGCGCACGGGGTCGAGCAGGTGGTGTTCAACGTGATGCAGGCCAACGGCCGCGCCAACACCTACTTCGAGCAGCTGTTCCCGACCTACACCGAGATCGCCGCGGCCGCCGCGACCTTCCTCGCCGAGGCCGGCCAGCGCGAGCGCCCGGTCCAGGCCTACTTCGTCGACATCCCGCTGTGCACGACCACGCGCCTGCCGGATCACAACCGCGGCTACGTCGAGGACTACACGCACTTCGAGCCGCCGAACCCCGGCCACGACATCGTCGCCGACCCGGACAGCCGTCGCGGCGGCGCCAGCGGCGAGCTGGTCCAGATCCGCCGCTCGGACCTCGACGACAGCGCCCGCCGCAAGCGCCCCGAGTGTCGCAGTTGCCGGCACGACGCCGTCTGCGAGGGTGTGTGGGGCAACTACCTGCGTCACCACGGCTGGCACGAGTTCGTGCCGGTCCCGCTTGAAGCCTGAGCGAGGACCTCACGCCCCTCCGGGGCTTTGCGCCGTTCACATCCGACGCCCGGTTCGTGTCGGTTCGGGTTTCGGCGAACTGGTCCGCGCGCTCGTCGCGTAGACTCACCCCGGCCGGCGCGCCCGGGCCGGCCTGCGCGCGCGGTTCGTGGTTAACATGCGCCGCCCGTGAGCCTCGTCCTGCCCCACGCCTTCGGCCGCTACACCCTGACCCAGCGCATCGGCGAGGGCGGCATGGCGGAGGTGTACCTCGCGCAGGTGACGGTGGCGGAGGGCCTGAGCAAGCGCGTCGTCGTCAAGAAGATCCGCAAGGAGTTCGCCGACCAGCCCGAGTTCACGCGCATGTTCGTCGACGAGGCGAAGATCGCCCTCGGCTTGAACCACGCCAACATCGTCCAGGTCTTCGACTTCGGCCAGGTGCACGGCAGCTTCTACCTGGCGATGGAGCTGGTCGAGGGCCTCGATCTGATGGGCCTGGTCCATAGCATTCGCGCCCGGGCCGAGCGCATGCCGGTCGTCATCGCCGCGTACATCGCCCACCAGGCCGCGGCCGGCCTCGCCTACGCGCACCAGCGCCGCGACGACTTCGGCACCCCGCTCGGCATCGTGCACCGGGACATCAGCCCCCACAACATCATGCTGAGCCTCGCCGGCACGGTGAAGATCCTCGACTTCGGCATCGCACGTACTTCGGCCCGCGCCCGCCTGCAGGCCGAGGATGGCCCCGGCCGGACCCGCAGCGACGACAGCGGCGACGTGACCATCCAGGGCAAGATCGCGTACATGTCGCCGGAGCAGGCCCGCGGCGGTCCGCTCGACCAGCGCTCCGACATCTACTCGCTCGGCGTCGTGCTCTACGAGCTGCTCTCCGGCGAGCTGGTGTTTCGCCACCGCGATCGACTGGTCGCGCTCGAGTGGGTCCGCACCCGCCCGCTCGCGCCGCTGCGCGAGCTGCTGCCCGAGCTGCCCGACGAGCTGGCGACGCTGGTCGACCGCGCCCTCGCCCGCGACCCCGAGGCGCGCTGGGACACCGCCCGCGCCCTGCAGTCGGCGCTCGCCGGCTTCCTGCACCGCGCCGATCCGGTGGTCGACGACGAGGTCCTGAGCGCCTTCGTCGGCGAGTACGTCGGCAGTCATGGCGGCATCCAGGGTGGCCCCCCCGGCCCCGCGCCCGCCTCGCTGGAGGGCCACGACGACGAGACCCGCGACCTCGACGCGAGCGTCGACTCGCAGGTGATCGACAGCCCGCCAGCGCTCCAGCGCGTGGTCCTGCTCAAGGCCGCGCTCGAGCCGGCGCTGCCCGGTGAGCGCCCCTCGGCGCCGACCCAGTTCCTCGCGCTCGCCCGCGACATCGCCTACAAGCGCGACGCCGAGGTCTGTCAGCTCGACGCCGGCGGCATCCTGCTGGCCTTCGGCACCGTGCTCGATACCGGCGACACCGACGAGACGGCCGTGCGCGCCGCCCTGGCCCTGCGCGAGGCCATCGGCGAGGCGGCGCCCGGCTACGGCATCGGCGTGGTGCTCGCGGGCCTGCCGCTGGCGATGGTCCGCGG
>NZ_JACCSO010000535.1 GCF_013812955.1 Nannocystis sp.
CTCCTTGCTCGCGCGCCCGCGCGACCCGGCGATCCGCGAGCGCATGAACCGGGTGATCAAACAACGCGAGCCGTTTCGTCCGTTCGCCCCCGCGGTGCTGTCCGAAAGCACAGCCGAATACTTCGCCGCCGAGGCCGACGACATGAGCCCCTTCATGACCACGGTCGCCCCGGTCCGGGGCGCCGCGCGCGAGCGCCTCGCCGCCGTCACCCACGAGGACGGCAGCGCCCGCCTGCAGACCGTCGAGGCCGCGCGGGCCCCCGAGCTGCACGCCGTGCTCACTGCCCTCGGCGCGGCCGGCGAGGACCCGGTCGCCCTCAACACCTCGCTCAACGGCGCCGGCGAGCCGATCGTCGCCAGCAGCGAGGACGCGCTGGCGTTTTTCCTGCGCCACGGCGTCGACGCCCTCATGCTCGAGGATCTGCTGATCGAGAGGCCCCGATGAATCAGCCACCGCCCCGTCCGCGCCGACCCGGATTTTTTCGTCGCCTCGGCGCCCGCCTCCGCACCGTCCTGCGCCTGGTCCTGCACTTCCTGCATCCGGCCCGCTTCGTGCTCGCGCCGCTGCTGATCGTGCTGCTGCTCGCCGGCGTCCTGCTGAGCCTCACCGGCGGCCTCGCCTACGTCGCCCCCTTCGTCTACACGTTGTTCTGACCCGTTAAATACGAGCGGCGCGGCGACCATCGCTGAGGTCGTCGCGCCGGGCTGCATCATCCGTCCGCGTGTTCACGCGAACGGTGGCGGCGGCTCACTGCGAGACGTACTTGGCCTCGGTGCAGGTGGCGGCGCCGCCGGTGGGCGCCGGGCAGTAGAAGACCTTGGTCTTGAACATCTTCTTGGTCGTGTACCAGGCGTCGCCGTTGACCGCCGTGCTGGTCGGCAACGACGAGACGACGCTGGAACAGCCGGTGAAGAGGACCGTGAGGAGGAGCAGGGAGGACGGGATGAGCTTATTCATTGGACGCTCCTTCAGCGGCCGGGGCCGGGGACGCAGCGGGGGCATCGCCGCCGCCGGCGACGGAGACCGGGCCATTGTTCACGTTCTTGACCTCGTAGCAGGTGGGCGTGCCGCTGGTCGCGTCACAGTTCCAGAAGCTGGAGGAGCCGAGCAGGAAGTTGCCCTTCGACTTGACGATGTATGCACGACCGGCCACCGAGGGCGTGACGGCGACGTACGTACAGGCGGAGGCTGAGAGGCTCCCCAGCACCATGGCGATCAGAATTTTTCTCGTTCCTGACATGGCGCGCACCATAGCAGGGAACGGCCACAACCAGCTATATCTAAGATCCTGTCTTTTCGTTCAGGTCTAAATTCGTCCATAGTCAACAAAGGTTGTTTATTCATCGTGCCAGTGTGATGTACGACGTTAACAATGCCGTAAAAAGCGCGAATACGCGCGGATACTGCCGATGGCCTGGGCGAAGACGTCACCACGATCGAAGCGGAGCGAGGCCCGGCAATCGTGGGCCGAGCCCGCGCTCCGCTCCTCGGGGATCGGCACCATGTGCCCCATCCCCGCCCGCCTCGACCATGTTCCCCGACCCGGCGGCGGCGCCACCGTGCACTTCCCCGGCGAAACCACCGAGCGGGCCGTGATGTGCCGGGGTCAGGGCACGTTCAGGCTCAATATCCCTCCCCGCCGGCCGCGGTCAGCAGCATCTTCGAAGCGCGCTGCGGCGAGCCATTGAGGTCTTGCGGCATCTGCCGAAGGATCTCGAGCGCCGCGGCCCACAGCCCGCGCTGCTCGCAGGCGGCCAGCAGCGGGTCGTTGCGGTGCGATCGCCGGCCCTTGGCGATCGCCATCCACGCGCGGTGCGCCCCGGCGAGGTCGCCGACCGCGGTCATCGCCGCACTCACTTCCATCAACTGGATGTCCACGAAGCTCTCGCCGCGGGCCGCCTCGATCGCCGCGTTCAGCAGCTCGGCGCTCGCCTCCGCCTGGCCGCCTCGAGACGCCATCGCTGCCAGCCGCATCGCATCGCTGCGCGACCCCGACAGGCCGGTCCGCGCGCGCGCGAACCATGCTCCCCATTCGGGGTGCGTGGGGTCCAGCGCCGCGAGCACGCCGAGCCGCGCCTCCTGGGCCTCACCGGGGCCCCGGGCGATGCCCTCGAGCTTCGCCGCGACGTCGAGCCGGCCGAGCAGCGCCGCCGCGCCCGTGAGCTGGTGGAGAAACTCGACCGGAGAGTAGGCGCCCGCGAGCAGCCGCGGCGCCGCCTCGACGATCGGCTCGAGGTACACCCGCGCCCGTTCGGGCAGGATGTGCGCGAGCGCCAGCAACAACTCGGCGCAGGTCGCATGCGCGGGTGCGAGGCCCGCCGCGAGGGCCGCCTCGGCGCGCTTCGCCTCGCCGGCCGCCACCATCGCGGTCGCTACCCTGATCTGGGCGAGCCGCGTCGACAGCCCGTCGAACTCGAGGGTCCAGCCGACGGCCGCGTCCCAGGCCCGCAGCGCGATCAGCCGCGCGAGGCCGCGGTCGAGCAGCACGAACTCGTTGTGCGCCCCGTGCTCCTTCATGCGCTGCAGCAGGTATTGCAGGTCCTCGACCGATCCCCGCGCGCAGATCGCCGCGATCGCCGGCGGCGTCTGGGTCCACGATGGTTTGTCCTTGCTGCTGGTCAGGTGCTTCGCGGCCTCACGCACGCGCCCGAGCACCGCCAGCGCCTCGGCGACCGTGCGCCGGTGCTCGGTGGTATTGCCCTCGGGGTCGATGCCGCGGATCGCCGCCATCAGCAGCGCCTCACCGTCCTCCGCCTCGCCGAGGAGGATCCACGACGCCCCGATCACCGCGCGCGGCTGACACAGCGGGCGGTTCTGCGTCGCCTTCTTCTTCAGCAGGGCCTCCGCCTCGTCGAGCCAGCGGCGCAGCGTCTCCGTCTGCCCCGGGGTGAGCGCCGGCGCATCCGCGACCCGCAACGCCAGCGCCGTCATCACCGTCTCGCCGCGGGCCAGCGCCGCGAACCACGGCTCGGCCCACTCGGTCCAGCCCGGGCCGCCGTCGATCGCCGCGGCTGCCCGGTCGAACAAGCCGTGCGCCATCGTGCGGACCGCATATTTACGGCGATAGTCCCCGCCGTGATAACCGTCCGGGATCTGCTTGATGCCCTGCTCGAGCAGGCCCGCGATATCGTCGAGCGTGCCGCCCGGCGGCGGCCAGCTGACCTTCTTCGGCCGCGCCGGGGTCGTCTCCTTCGCCGTCGCCTTGGACTTGCCCGCCTTGGCCTGTTTTTGGGCGAATCTCTTCTTCAGCGCGGTCGGTGCGGCTTGATCGGCGCAGGCGGCCGCGGCGTCGGGCCACACCTTCGCCTCGCCCCAGCGCCACGGCCACGCCCACTTGCGATCGACGACCCACGCGATCTTGCTGTCGACCTCCTCCACGCTGGCCGTCGCCGCGGGCGGACCGATCACTACGCCCTCGGGCAGCGCCGCGGCCACCCGCTCGCGGTCGAGCGGGAACGCCGGGTTCCAGGCCCATGCTGCGCCGAGGTCATCACCGTCGCCGGCGAGCGGGCTCTCGCCGCTGGCCTCGATCGCCGGCTGGAAGCCACCGATCACCGCGCCGTCGCGCTCCTGGCGAAAGACCAGCCCGAACGACGCGTGGGTGATCAGCACACCGTCGCCGTACATCACGTGGCCGCCGTCCGGCGCCGCGATGTCGAGCACCTGCGCCGGCGACTCGTGCAGCGCCCAGATCTGCAGCCGGCCGGCGGCCGTGACCGCGATCTTGCCGCCGTCCGGATGCCACGAGCAGTGGTAGTCCCCGGCGGTCAATGGTGGCACATCCGGACTGTAACGATAGTCACCGCGATCGTAGATGAAGATGCCGGGCTCCGCGCCCCAGCGATTCCCGGGCTGCACCAGCGCGGCCAGGCGCGACCCGTCGCGCGAATAAACGAAGCTCTCGGCGCCGAGGTGCATCGGCAGCTTGCCGTTCGGCAGGCCGGTCCTCGTATCATAGTAGACCAGGCCCGCCGGGTGCATCGCGAACTCGGTGCCGTCCGGCGAGAACGAGACCGGCGGGTGCGCCATGCCCTCCCAGACGATCTTCCCGGTCGTCGCGTCGAGCGCGAACATCTGCGACCCGCAGTCGCCGACGATCCGCTCCGGGTGCGCCCAGTCGATGTTTCGCGGCGGCTGCAGGCGCGGCTCGGAGTCCGGGTCCTTCGGGTCGACGCGGCCGACCTGCTCGCACCAGCGCGGCTCCGGCCGCCGGCCGACCAGCGCGACGATCGCCCCCAGCGCCAGCCCCGGGCCCCAGCAGGCGATGTACACGTCGCGGCTGTTCGGCGACCACACCCACGACGGCGGGCGGCTCCATCCGTCGGTCACATAGGCGCAGGAGTCGGGCTCACCGGAACGTGCGAACGGGTCGAAGCTGCCGACGCCGTTGGTATCGAAGGCGAGCCCGACGCGCCGGCTGTCGGGGCGCCACTGGATGCACCCCGCATAATCGGGCCAGCCGACGCCGCCGCGGATCCGCAGCATGTTGACGCAGCGACCCGCGCGCACGTCCCAGATCTGCAGCACGCCGCCGCGCTCATAGTCGTCGCCGACCCACGACCCGGTGGCGAGGAGGCGCCCGTCCGGCGACAGGTCGCTCCATTCGACCTCGACGTCGTGGCCGTGCGCGTGGGTGAGCAGCGCGCGCGGGCGCAAGCGCGCGGTCGCGGCGCGGTGGGCCGCAGTGATGCCATGCGCGGCCTCGTGGGCGTACAGGGCCTCGCGCAGGCCCGGCAGGTCGCGGTCGACCTCGAAGCTGTCCCACGGCAGCGCCTCGATCGCCGCGGCGAGCGCGGGACCGGCCTGCGAGGGGTCGAGCGAGGCGAAGACCGGGGCCGTGTCCGTCGCCTCGGGGGTCGCCTGCGCCTCGCCGGCGAGCACCGCCATCAGCTCGTCCTCGCCGAGCACCGTCACGCCGAGGCGGGTGGCCGCGTTGATCTTGCTGCCGGCCTTTTCACCCGCGAACAGGATGTGGGTCGTCTTGCCGACGCTGCCGCCGATCTTCGCGCCGAGCTCGGCGAGCCGGGACTCGGCCTCGGCGCGCTTCAGTCGCGAGAAGGTCCCGGTGAGGACGACGGTCTTGCCGCGAACATCGAGGGACATCGGGCTCAGGTCTACACCCCCCGCGCCAGGCCCGTCCATATCACACGAGGACTGCTCCGGGCGGCCGCGACGCGGTCGCAAGATAAGGGCGCAGATCTTCACATACGGGGGGCGCCCGTGTAGCATGCGCCTCTGCCCATGCGACCGAGACATGTCCTCGTGCCCTTGGTGGTCGCGCTGGTGATCGCCGCGCTGTGGTGGCT
>NZ_JACCSO010000539.1 GCF_013812955.1 Nannocystis sp.
CCCGTCGACCCCACGTACCTCACGACTCTCGCTTCCGCCAGCCGCGACCGCGAGCAGGTGACGCTGCGATACGGTGACACGCATGGCACACGGACAGAGCGCGTGCTCGAGCCGCACGGGCTGGTCCACAGCGGCTCCCGCTGGTACCTGGCGGCGTGGGATCTCGGACGTGAGGATTGGCGCACGTTCCGCGTCGACCGCATCGATCGCTGCGCGACCACCGGTCGCCGCTTCTCCCTGCGCGCGGTCCCTGGCGGCAGCGTGGCGCGGTACGTCTCGCAGTCGGTGTCGTCGAGCCCGTACACCTTCGAAGCCACGCTGCGACTGCACGCGACGCACGAGGAGATGGCGGCGCGTGTCTCTCCTCTGTCCGGTATCCTCGAGCCGGATGGACCGGCGCATTGCCGCTTCCAGACCGGCGCACATTCGCTCGAGCAGCTCGGGCTCTGGGTCGGACTGCTCGGCGTGGAGTTCGACGTGCTCGCTCCTCCCGAGCTGCGTGAGCACCTGCAACGCACGGCCGATCGACTGCACCGTGCGGCTTCTGCCCGACCCCGCAGCGTCGCATAGTCGCCGCTGACCGTCACGTCTCTCCGCGAGGGCTTCGGAGAGACGAGAACATGGCCTATCCCGTGGGACAGATGGTGTGCACCGCCGGCGAGACCGGCGACGAAGCAATGGTGCGTACAACAGAGCTCGCACGCGAACTTGGGCAGGTTGACGACGCGGCCCGTGGGATCGTGCAGGGCTGAACGATCTGTCCAGCGGGCGCGGCCTGCTGAACAGATCGTTCACCGCGCGCTCGAAGTCATGCACGCGTGGGTCGCATTCCACGGCCACCAGATAGCCATTGACAGGCGATATCTCGCCCCTTTACAAGGGAGATCAAATGCGAATCGCTCGTCTCTCATTGTTCGTCGTGGCTGCGCTGACCCTTGCTTGTGGTGGAAGCGCGGCCGACATCAAGATGACCCAGTCCGACCTGGCCGGCGCGGGCATCAATGCTTCAATCTCCGCCCCCGAGGGCGCCACGATCGCGAAGGACGAGTTCAGCGGCGCCGACATCAAGAAGGGCGACGACTACGAGATGACCATCCGCGAGAAGGCGGCCGATCTCGCCAAGGTCAAGAGCAGCTGCACCAACGCCACCCACAAGAACTGTGAAGTGGTGCTGGACGAGCCCAACGCCGTGATCACCAAGTGGGTCCAGTTCAAAAAGAACGTCCACAAGGTCAGCGCCAACGTCGAGACCGAGGGCAAGACCTTCGGCTGCACCAGCGACGCGAGCAAGTCCGGTGTCGCGGTCGAACGCGACCTCGCCGACCTGATGCTCAAGGCCTGCCGCAGCCTGGCCGCGAAGACGGGCTGAGGGCGCCCGAGACCGCCCTGGAGAGCTTCGTCGACGAGACGAACACTTCGGGGAGGGTCTCCGGGGAATTTTTGGGGTCCAAGCCGGCTCCGAAGGGCCTTTTTAGCAAAAAATGGGTTCTAAGGAGCCGATTTTGGTAAAAAATGGGGTCCAAGAACGGCGCGATGCGCGCCGTGCATTGCCGCCGAGTCCACGGGGGTAGTGGCAGACTCAGCCGAGCACGCGGCGCGTGCTCGACCACAATGCTGTCATTGCCGCGACCTCGCCTCGTTTCACGCGCAGCATCAGGGCCAGGGCGCCGTCGCCGTTGGGGTCGGCCAGGAAGGCGCCGATGTGGTGGCCGCAGACGACGATCTGCTCGATCGCCAGGCGGGCCAGCGGCACGTTCGCGTGGGCTTGCAGGCGCACGAGGGCGGGCTCGGGGGCGCCGTCGAACGGCTCCTCGGCGGTCTCGCAGCCGATCGTGATCTTCGCCGAGTTGAGGCAGGTCCACTGCTGCGAGTCGCCGCTGATGATCGCGTGGACCAGCGCGCGGGCGTCGTCGTGGCGCAGGCCGCCGACGAGGGTCATGCCGAAGCGCAAACCATTGAGCACACCGGCGCGGCCGATCATGCGCGCGCCGTGGCGGCCGAGCGCCTTGAGGCCCGCGGCCTTGCGCCTGATGAACCACGCGATCACGTGGCGCGGCTCCCAGACCGCCTGCAGCGAGCCGACCAGCCCGTCGCGCAGCGAGTAGCAGATCAGCGCGGGCACCGGCAGCACCGCCTCGGCGTCGGCCTCGGTGATGCTGACCACCGTCGCCTGGCGGATCAGGGTGTGCAGGCCGGAGAAGTCGCGCTTGACGTCGAACGTGACGCTCGGCTGGGGTCCGATGAACACCTCCCAGAACAGCGAGATGTCCGCCGGTCCGCGGTAGCGTCCGGCCTCGACCGGGTCCTCCACAAAGCCCTCAGGGTGGAACAGGGCCACCCAACCCGCTTTATCCTTGGCGCCGACCAGGGTCGGGGACGAAAGTGCCAACTGGAATGTCTGTTGTGGGTCCGTCATGTTCGTTCCTCGTGAGCGCTGGCCCGACCTTCATGTCGCGGCAAAGATTGTCGATCCGGCCGATGCAGCCGCGTGGCGCCCGGCGTTGCGCCCGGCGAAGATGCCGTCGGCGACCGACAGGCCGCTGACATAACGATTGGACGATACACCGACCGCCGCGCGTCCGGCCGCGTAGAGCCCCGGGATCGCCGCCCCGTCCGCGCCGAGCACCTGGCCGGTGAGGCCCTCGGTGCGCAGGCCGCCGAGGGTCAGGCACGGGGTCGGGTACATCAGGCCGTCGTGATCAAAAGGGATCGCGTAGTAGGGCCCGCCGTCGATCGCGCTCATGGCATCGAGCAGCTTGCCGTGGCCGTCGAGACCGGCACGCACGCCGGCGTTGTAGGTCGCGACGCTGGCCTCGAGGCCGTCGGGGTCGATGCCCATGCGGGCGGCGAGCTGGCGGATCGTCGGCGCCGATCGGCAGGTCACATAGCCGTTAATCAGGCCGAACGCGCGCTGATACAACTGGGGATTACCCGACATGACCTGGCGACGGCCGCGGGCCATCGTCGCGGCGTCGAGGATCAGCGTGCCCTTGCCGCCGTGGCCCTCGATCATATGTTCGCCGACCTTGCCGCCGTACAGCGTTTCATTGCAGATGCGGGCGCCGCTGCGGCCGACCAGGATCCCGCCCCACCACGCGTCCGGCGGGTCGATGAAGCGCCACGCGGTGCAGCGGTCCATCTTGCCGAGCACCCCGCCCGCGGCCGCGCCGATCTGGATGCCCGAGCCGTCGTCGCCGGCGGTGCCGAGGCGCATGCTGCAGGCCGCGTAGTCCGGCGCATGTTCGAGCATCAGCTTGCGGTCGAAGACGAAGCCGCCTGTGCACAGGATCACACCCCGACGGGCCCGCACGTAGTGGCGCTCGCAGCTGCGCTCGATCGCGCGCAGTGTGGCCTGCAGCACGCCGCCGAGCCGCGCGCTGATCCCTCCGCCGTAGCGGACCAGCAGCTCCATCGCCTCGGCCAGCCAGCGCGGCGCCGTCAGCTCGCACACCACAGCGCCGAGCACCGCACCGTCGCCGTCGACCACCAGCCGCTCCACGCGGCTGTACGGACGCAGCGAGGCGCCCGCATCGAGCGCGCCGAGTCGCATCGCCTCCGCCGACAGATGGCCCGTCAAGCCCCGACCCAGCGGACGGTGACCACGCGGCGCCGGGGTGGCGTGGTCGCGGTACGGCGAGCACAGCTCGTTGCCCGAGAAGTACAGCGTGCAGTCGCTCTCCGGGTACGCCGACTTCGAGACCTTGCCGGAGACCGGGAACGGCACGCCGAGCCGGCGCAGCCACTCGAAGTTGGCGACGCTGCGCTCGCAGAAGGCCCGCAGCGTCGCCTCCGAGGCCGCGTCGCCGACCTCGATGCGCAGGTAGTCGAACATGTTCTCCGGCGAGTCGGCGTAGCCGGCCGAGGTCTGCAGCTCGGTGCCGCCGCCGAAGTAGATGATGCCCGCGCTCTTGCCGGTCGCACCGCCACCGCCGAATCGGTCGACGACCAGCACCTCGGCGCCGGCGCGAGCGGCCTCGATGGCCGCGGCACCACCGGCGGCGCCGAGGCCCAC